>CANQXC010000018.1 GCA_947627785.1 uncultured Clostridia bacterium
TCCAGTAATCATTCCTGGATTCATTTTTATTCTTTTTAATATCATAAGTTTTTCCTTTCCATTAGTTATTTCTTACGTGTTACTTCATATACACTATCTACTTTTCTTATTTGTTTTATTACTTGGTTTAATTGTTCTATATTTTGAACCTCTAATGTTGCCTCTATACAAGCAATTCTATCTTTACTTGTTCTTGTGTTTACTCCCATTATGTTTATTTTTAAATTTGTTATTTCTTTTACTACATCTGATAATAAACCTGTTCTATCATTTGCCAAGACTTGTATATCTACATTGTATTTTGCTGCTTCTTTTTCATTATACCATTCAACTTCTATAATTCTTCCTTCATCTAATAACAAGTCTTTTAAATTTGTGCAATCTTTTCTATGTACTGAAACCCCTCTACCTTTTGTTATGTAGCCTATTATATCATCACCTGGAACAGGATTACAACACTTTGAAAATTTTACTAAACAATTATCTAGCCCTTCTACTATTACACCATGTTTTGATGGTTTCTTTGTCTTTGCTTTTTCCGTTACTAATTCTTGTATTTTTTGCTCTATCTTTTCTTCTTCATGTTCTTTCTTGTATTCTTCTAATAGTCTTGTTATTATTTTATTTGGTGATATTCCACCAAATCCTATACTTGCATACATATCTTCTACTGTATTATAGTTATATCTGCTTAGTACAACTTGCACCCACTCTGGTTTAAATAGTTCATTATGTGACATACCAATTTTCTTTATTTCTTTTTCTAGTATGTCTTTTCCTTTTTCAATATTTTCTACTCTCTCTGTTTTCTTAAACCATTGGGTAATTTTTGTTTTCGCACTTGAACTTTTTACTATTTTTAACCAGTCTCTACTTGGTCCTTTGGCTGTATCAGATGTTATTATTTCAACAATGTCACCACTTTTTAATGGTGTTACAATTGGCATCATTTTACTATTTATTTTACAGCCTACCATTCTATGTCCTACCTCAGCATGTATGCTATATGCAAAGTCTATTGGTGTTGCATCTCTTGGAAGTGTTTTTATTTCTCCTTTTGGAGTAAATACATATACTTCATCTTCAAATAGTTCTGTTTTTAATGTTTTTAAAAATTCATTTGGATCTTGCATATCTTTTTGCCATTCTAGTGTCTCTCTAAGCCATGCCAATTTATCTTCTTCTACAATTACATTTGATTTCTTAAATCTATTTGCTTCTTTGTATGCCCAGTGTGCTGCGATACCATATTCTGCTATTCTATGCATATCCCATGTTCTTACTTGTACCTCAAATGGAGTTCCTTTTGGTCCTATTAAAGTATTATGTATTGATTGATACATGTTTGGTTTTGGAACTGCTATATAGTCTTTAAATCTTCCTGGCATTGGTGTGTATAAATCGTGTACTACTCCTAATGCTGCATAACAATCTTTTACTGAATTTACTATTATTCTTAATGCAAATAAATCATATACTTGGTCTATTGTTATATTATCTCTTTGCATCTTTCTATATATACTATATAAGTGTTTTGCCCTTCCTGTTACTTCTGCAACTATTCTTTCTTTTTTTAGTGCAACTCTTATTTCTGCCATAATTTTCTCTATAAATTCTATTCTTTCTTCTCTCTTTTTCTCTATGCTCATTACTAGCTCTCTATATTCCTCTGGGTATAAGTACCTAAAACTTAAATCCTCTAATTCCCATTTTAAAGAATATATACCTAATCTATTTGCAAGTGGTGCATATAACTCCATGGTTTCTTTTGCATTTGCAATTTGTCTATCTCTTTTTAAATTTGAAAGAGTCCTCATATTATGCAATCTATCTGCTAGTTTTATTAATATAACTCTTATATCTTTTCCCATTGCTAGAAACATTTTTCTGTAATTTTCTACTTGTGCTTCTTCAATTGTTTCATATTGTATTTTGCTTAACTTTGTTACTCCTGCTACCATTTCTGCAATTTCTTCGCCAAATATTCTTGTTATATCTTCACTTGTTACTTTTGTATCTTCAACTACATCATGCAAAAGAGCTGCACAAATTGTTGCATCATCTAAATGTAAGTCTGCTAATATATATGCTACATTTAATGGATGTATAATATAATCTTCTCCTGATAATCTTTTTTGACCATTGTGATTTTCTTCAGCAAAGTTATAAGCTTTTAATATTAAATTTGTATTTGTTTTTCTTCTATTTGATTTCATTTTTCGTATTACATCATCAATTGTTTTATTTAGATTTTCCACTCTTGTTCATCTCCTCTGCCTAATTATTTTACAGAATGCATAATATCTTTTATATTTATTTGTACTCTTTCTTGTCCATTAAAATTGTTTAATTCTATAGTTCCAACTATATCTATTTTATCTCCAATTAAATATTCTTCTGCAAGTTCTCCTAAGTTAAAACCTATTGCATCTATAACCTCATTTTCATCCTTTAACATTAGTTTCAAGTGTTTTCCCTCTGATAATGCCCTTATAGATGCTATTTTTAAATTTTTATATACTACTAAAGGTTGTTTATTTTTTTCTCCAAATGGTTCTAATAATTTTATTTGTTCTATTATTTCTTTATTTAAGTCTTTTTTTGTTATTTCACAATCTATATTTATTACTGGTCTTATTTGTTTTATATCTTTTTCTCTTGCTATTTGTTCAAAATATTCTTTAAATTCTTTAAATCTTTCTTTTTCTAGTGATAAACCTACTGCCATTTCATGTCCACCATATTTTTTTAAATATTTTGAACTTTGCACTAATGCTTCATGTAAATCAAATCCCGGGATGCTTCTGCCTGAACCTTTTCCTTCGTTTCCTTCCAAACAGATTAATATTGTTGGCTTGAAAAATTTTTCGGTAATTCTTGATGCTACTATTCCAATTACTCCATGATGCCAACCTTCTTCTGCTAAAACAATACTATTTAGTTCCTCTATATTTTCTTTACTTAATTTTTCTATTGCTTCATCAAATATTCTTTTCTCTTCTTCTTGTCTTTCTACATTATATTTATTTAATTCTTTTGTTATATGTTTTGCTTCTTCTTTATTCTCTGTAAGGAATAACTGCAAAGCTTCTTCTTGTTTTCCCATTCTTCCACAAGCATTTACCCTTGGAGCTATTCCAAAAGATACCATACTTGAATCTATATTTTTGTACCCAAGTTCGTTTATTAATTCTGTTAATCCAATGTTTTTTGTTACTTTTACTAGCTTTAAACCTAACTTTGCTATGACTCTGTTCTCATCTACTAATGGTACTATATCTGAAATTGTTCCTATACATACAATATCCAAATATTTTAGATATTCTTTTTCATCTAATCCTAGCTTTATTGATATTGCTTGTATAAGTTTAAATACTACTCCAACTCCTGCAAGTCCCCTAAACGGATAAGTGTTATCTCTTCTTTTTGGATTTATTATTGAAAAGGCTTTTGGCAATTCCTCTAACTGCTCATGGTGGTCTGTTATTATGGTCTCTATTCCTAATTCATTTGCAAGTTTTACCTCTTCTATGCCTGAAATTCCACAATCTACTGTAATCATTAATGTATAATCTTTTTTTGCAATCTTTTCTATTGCCTCTTTATTTAAACCATAACCTTCTTCTAACCTATTTGGTATATAATAATCAACTTCTAATCCTCGTTCATTTAAAAACTTTTTTAATACTGTTATACTTGTTATTCCATCAACATCATAATCACCATATATTATTATTTTTTCTTTTTTATCTATTGCTTGTATAATTCTTTCTACTGTTTTTTCCATATCTAACATTAAAAATGGATTATTAAAATTGTTTCTTTTTGGGTCTAGAAATATTTTTATATCTTCATCTTTAATTATGTTTCTATTTATAAGAACTGTTGCTAAAAAGTTTGATATGTTATGCTTTGCTGCTATTTCATTTATTAATTCTTGATTCGGTTCGTAAAATTCCCACTTTTTTTTCATATATGCTCCTTTTTAAGTTATATTGTAACCCATTTTTTTATTTTTTTAAAGAGTTTTTTGTAATTTTTTTTATATACAAACAAAAAAACACCCGAAGGTGTTTTTTGATTTATTATTATTCAGCTGTTTCGGCATCAGGAGAGTTATATGCTTCTAAAATAGCATTTTGAATTTTCTCTCTTGTCTCAGCATTGATTGGATGTGCTATATCCTTGAATTCTCCGTTTGGAGTTTTTCTACTAGGCATAGCTATAAATAATCCATTTTGACTTTCGATAACTTTGATATCGTGAATTACGAATTCATTATCGAATGTTACAGAAGCAACAGCTTTCATTCTGTTTTCTGAATTTACTTTTCTTAAACGTACGTCTGTTATTTGCATGTGTGTGCACCCGCCTTCCAAAGTTTTATTGTACATATCTTACATCATGTACTACTATATTATTCGCCTTTTTTTCTTTTTTTCCTTCATAAAATTACATATATTTTTTATTTTCTTATTTTGTACTTATATTTATTACTTCTGCACCAACCTCTAGTTCTCTTGAAACTATATTTTGTATTTGTGCTATTTGTTCTGGTTCAAGTTTTTCTGCTTTTATTATAACACTTACACTATTTGAATTAGCAAATATTACTATATCTTCAAAACCTTTTGCTACTACTAAATTTTCTGCTATCATTATTGCATTTCTTATTTTATTTATATTTGATATTTCCTGTATTGCTTTTTCTTTTTGTTCTGCTGTTGAATTTGTATTGTTATATATTTCTTGATATGTTTCTAATGTTTGTGAGTATATATTTTCTCTATCTAATCTTGATGTTGTAAAATATGTATCTTGCTGAGCTGTTTCTATAATCTCATTAGTTTGATTTTCTACTGTTTGGTTAGTTTCTGTAGTTTCACCAGTCTCATTACCTATTGTTTCATTATTTTCTGTTTGTTCTGTTGTATTTTGAGCTATATTACTTGTATCTTCTGTTCTTACATCATTTTCTCCATTTTCCACAAGTTTGTTTTCTACTTGATTGCTATTTACTAATGTTGCATCTCCTAAATCTGCAATTACCTCTGTAGAATTCATTCTGTTATTTGTACTTGTAAAATTTAAATAACCTGCTGTTACTAACATCAATGATATAACTAAAATAACTAACTGATTTCTTTTCAAAATTTTCATTCTCATAACATTCCTTTCTCATTGCACTTAAATTACTTTATTAGTTAGACATCTTAAAAACTTGTATCTTGTGTGTAGCCAAACCAGTAACTGCTGATACTGCCTGAACTATATTTGTTTTTATCATTGCGTTTTCACCACCTTCTGCAATTACTATCGCTCCTTCTATCTTTGGCATTATTACTCTCTCTGTTATTGGATTGTTTTCAGCATCTACTATTATTTCTTTATTTTCATCTACTGATTCTATTGTTCTCGTTCCTCCGGTTTGAATCACTTTCTTCTGTTTTACTTGTGTTTTTTACCTCATTATGCATTGCTACAACTTCACTTGTTTCTGAATATGTAATTAATACTTGTACTTTCCCCACACCTGATATTTTAGATAAGATTTCCTCTAGCTCCTTCTCTAAATTATATTCTTTTGTTTCTGAAATATTACCTAAATTTTCATTTTGTGCTAATACTTTATAATCGTCCTCCGTATCCTGCTTTGCTCTAGTACTATCTTCTTTTCCCCATATTACATTTATCGAAATTATTGTTATTACTAATAATACTAAAAATACTACTAAATTCTCTATCGTTTTTTTTGTGTCCCCCTCAGTCTTTTTAGCGATAAGACTTTTCATTCTTTCTTTTATCATTAGTCATCTTCCTTTCACTAGTTTATAGTTATGTTTTCAGTTCCATAATTATCTTTTAAATATTCCTTAAGTTCTTCTATTTCGCTACTTTGAATTTCTTCACCTTTTGTAGGTTCTTCTCTTATATTTATTTCTATTGGTTCTATTTCATTTGTATCATTTTTTTCTTTTGATATTTTTAAATTTATGCTTGTAAGTTTTCCATAGTTTTCTTCTGTTCTATCTATTCCAATTTCTACTAATGCCACTTTATATCCTTTTTGTTCTATATTTTCTATTATTCCTTTTTTTATGTTGTTTATGTATGTATTTTCAATATATGCATTTGTATCTATTGAAATATTAGTTTCTTGAGTTTCTGGCAATTTATATGTTTCTAAATTAATTTTTTTGCCTGTTATCTTTGTTACTATTGGAGATATAATTATAAATACTATGTATGCTCCTATTACTGTTCTTACATATTTTTTTATATTTCCATTTGGTAATATCATTTCTATTATTGTACTTATTACTACTGCTACTATTATTCCTTGTGCCCATGAATTTATAAAATTTACCATACACTTTTACCTCTCAAAAAATCATCTATACATTAAACTTGCATTTGAAATTTTTAGTGTTAATGCAACTCCTATAATTAATAGTACTGCCATGAAAAACATTATTCCTAATAATAACTTAAAAACTCCACTCATTCCGAGTTATAACATTTACTATTTTTTTATCTGCTATTGGTTCACTTAAAGCTCCTACTAAACTATACATTACACTAAGTACAGTTAATTTTATTATTGGTAAAATACATATTCCAATTACTATTATTATTCCTACAATTCCTATTGAATTTTTTATAAGTGATGTTGCTCCTAACACGGTATCTACTGAATCTCCTAATGCTTTACCTACAACTGGTATGAAGGTGGATGTTGCACTTTTTATTCCTTTTATTGTTATTCCATCTACACTGCTGGTTAGTGTTCCTTCTAGGGATAATAGTCCAACAAAAATTGTTATAACAAAACCTAAAAACCATGTTACGCTTGATTGAAAGAATTTTGATAATTTTCCAATTTGAACTTTGTCTGATAAATTTGATGCTATATTTAATACCATTGTTATTGTTATTATTGGTAGTATTACTAAACTTATTATATTACCTATAAAAATTATGCAAAATATTAAAATTGGTTGCAAAGCTGAACCTGAGGCAACTTGTCCTGTTGCTATAATTAGCGCCATTAATATAGGAACCAATGTATTCATAAATCCTACTAAGTTTGATATTGTATTTTTTATACTTGCAATTATAGTCCCAAAATTGCTAATTATTATTGTTACTATTAATATATATTCTATAAAGTATGCTATCCCGTGCTGTGCTATCATTTCCTAAATTTTCCACTATGCTTTTTAAAATGCTATGTATTATTATAATTGCAAGTATACTTCCTAACATGGTTATACTTGCTACAATTTCTTTACCTAAAATTGATAATATTGCTTTATAGAATATTCCTTTATCTATTTTTCCAGTAAGGCTTTGTGTTATCATTTCTTGAACATCTATTTCTGGAAAAACTTCTTTTGTATATTTTTCACCCTCTGTTATAAAGGTTGATAAGTTTAATGCTTCGAGTTGGTCTTCTATAATTTCTTCTGTTGCAAAACTTATATTTGGAATTGTGATTAACAGAATTATTAAAATTAAAATTTTTTTCATTACACTTAAGATTCCTTTCTAATCACAAATCGTAATAGATTATGGAATAATCTTCATAATTATTTCTAAAAGAGCAGAAATAATTGGTATAGACATGCTTATTATTATAACCTTCCCTCCTAAATCTATTTTACTTGCTATTGCCGCTTCTCCACTATCTTTACAAATGCTTACTGCAAATTCTGTAAGAATTGCTATACCTGTTATTTTAAGCAATATAGATAAATATTCTGCATTCATCCCTGTTCTTTTGCTCAAACTTGTTAGCAAATTTACTATTCCAGATATTTTATCTACTATTAAAAATACTATAATTGCTCCAGCGATAATAGATATATACATTGAAAATTCTGACTTGTACTGTTTTATTATTACACTAATTATTACAGCAACAAGTCCAATTCCAATAATCTTTAGTATATCCATTTTTAACTTTCCTTTCTAAAATGTGAAAAGTATGTTATTGTGAAAAAACAAGCCTCTTTAAGTATCCCCCACCATTTCTAACATAAGAAATAGTGTGTAGAGTTCTTACAAATTAAATAAAACTCTAACACTATTAAATAATTCGCTAATTTCTCTTATTACTATAGAAAGTACAATTACAACTCCTGCCAGTGTTGTCATCATTGCTTGATCTTCACGTCCTGCTCTTACTAAAACTTGATGTAATACAGCTACTAATATTCCTATTGCAGCAATTTTAAATAATAAATCTATTTCCATTATATGTATCATCCTTTCCTATCTCTTAACCAGTATTCTAAATCTATATTTCTATTTTTAATATATTACTGCTTTTTGTTCTATATTTATTTAATTAGATTTTTATTTATACTAAAACAATAACTATTCCCAAACCTATAATCACACCTAATTTTCTATACATTTGTTCACTTTTTTCTTTTTCTTTTTCTGCTTTTTTTATTTGCTCATCTAAAAAGCTAGAGGTTACCTCTATTTGACTTATTTGCCCTTCTACATCTGTTGCTCCTAACAATTTACTTAAATCCTTCAATATATTTTTATCTTCCATATTTATATTTAATATATCTGTATCAATAGCCTTATTCCATGCCTCTCCTGCTGTTAAAAAGCTCATATTATGACTTGCAATTTTAAATATACTTCCTATACTTGGCTCTATTGTACTAGATATTTGTTTAAAAATTTCTGGCAACGGTTCATATGTAAATTTTATTTTAGTTTTAAACATATTTAGTGCATTTTTAAATTCTTTTAGTTCATCTACTCTGTATACATATTTTTGAGATTTTAGTATTCCTATAGCAGAACAAGTTAGAAATATACAGCTATAGATTAAAATTTTCATTACTAGCATATTTTCTCCTCCACCCTCATAATTCTTCCATTTTCATTTGTTTTTAAAAATATTACCCTCTCTATTATTTTTTCATCAATTAACTCTTTTAATATTGGATTCTTAATTACGTCTTCATTTGATTCTCCATGCGCAGTAAATATTCCTTTTACTCCTGAACATACAGCTTCTTTTATTGCTTCTACATCCCTTTTGGTTCCTATCTCATCTGCTGCTATTACTTGTGGTGACATTGACCTTACAAGCATTTTTATTCCTATTGGTTTAGGAATATTTTCTAATATATCTGTTCTTATTCCTATATCATTTTGTGGAATACCTTTATATAGTGCAGCAAGTTCTCCTCTTTCATCTACTAAGCCTACATTCATTCCATTAAAACTTATTTCTTCTATACCTGTACTAATACTCCTAACAATATCTCTTAATAACGTAGTTTTTCCGCACACCTGGTGGTGATACTATTAATGTATTATATATTGAATTTTCTGGTATTTTTAATATGTATTGTAATGCTTTGTTTCCACAACCTATAATTTGCTTTGCTATCCTAAAATTTATACTTGATATGTATTTTATGTTTATAACTTGACCATTTTCTATTACACAGTTTCCACTTATACCTACTCTATGGCCTCCTTGTATTGTTATGTAGCCATTACATATTTCACTTTGATAAGAATATATTGAATTATCACACATTATCTGTATTGTTTGCAAAATATCATCATATGATATTCTTTTTCTTAAGATTTCTTGTTTGTCCATAAATTTAAGAGCAATAATACCATTACTCCTTATTCGTATTTCTTCCAAGGTGTTCATCTTTTCTTCTGTTTGTCCTTCAAAATTTTCTTTTAATATTTTGGAAATGTTTTTAGAAAAATAATTTAATATTCCAAGCATATTTTCTCCTTTTAAATCTTCTCTTTATATATATATGCTTGGAATATTTCTTTTAGAACTAATTTATTTCAATTACAATATTTTCTTCATCTTTTAAATTGTAAGTTTCTCTAAAGTTAATATCTGATACAAGCTCTATTATTTTTAAATCATGATGTCCCTTACCTATTTGGTTCATTTCTGCTCTTACTATATATGCTGTGCCTTCTTTTATCTTACATTTTTTTACAAATACATTTTGTGTTCCACCATATTCTTCTGGTTTTATTATCCAGTCTGGTTTTATAACATAATCATTATCTAATTTTACATTTAGTGTTCCATGGTATACCTTCATTTTTGTTTGCTTTTCAAATACTTTTTCTATTTTGCCGAACCCACATTTGGGCTGTGCCAAGTCCACTTGTAACTTTGCCATTTAATTCCATATTTTTTGCTCCTTCTATTTTTATATGGAATTATACTACTTTTTTTATTTTCTTGTCAAGGAATGGCTTTTGATAAATTTTATTTTAATTTTTTGTTTACCAGTTTTTGTATTTCTTCAAAGTTGTAGCCTGCATCTACTAATCTCTTTTTTCTTTCTGCTCCGTTTCCCCATAATCCTTTAATTACTTCTTCAGCAATTGTATTTATATCTTTTTTTACAGGCTCATTAGAAGGTGCTTCACTAGAATTAACAATTACATTATCATTTACCCAACCTAAATTTCCATTATCTAATAAATATGGATTTAATGCTCCAACAACTATTCTCGTAATTGTTCCAGTTGTTCTAGCGGGGTTTAATTTTTTTGTAGAATTACTTGCAACATATACTCCATTTATTGTAACTTTGTCTCCTATTTTTCTACTATATGTAGGTGGTGCAGGACTTTCGGGTGCTTGATTTGCTCCATCTAATATGGCATTTACCTCTTTTGCTAGTTCTGGAAGTTTGTTTTCTAAGTAATTTCCTGGACATTGAGTTTTAGAAAACATATTGTGTTTTGTTAAGCTTCCATTAGGTGTTCCATCATATACTAATCTAAAGTTATATCTTTTACATATATCTACACATAAATTAACTAATGAATTCCATGCTGCTTTAGATACTGGGTAATCACCTCCAATAGAACTATTAGATACTTCTATTGTAATTGCTTGGCAATCGTTAGATACAGAACTAGAGGTCCAAGCTCTGTTATCCTCATCAACATATTGTGCTATTCCTCCATCATTTCCGATTCCATAATTTGCACTTGCATTTCTATTAGGACTTTGGAATATTTTTCCACATTGAGCTGCTGTTAATACACTAGCCATGTGATGTGGAGTTATTTTACAAATTTTATACCCTTTTCTTCCAAGTGTATAATTACTTGGATTTGCTGCTACAACAGAGGTTGCCAAACTTGACTTTGCCATTATTCTTCACCTTCTTCTTTACAATTTGATAATACCTCTAACATTTCTGGAGTTAATTCTATTTCTCCATCAATAATTTCATTTTCATTCATTTTTTAAAATCCTTCCTTTCATATCTTATATTTGAAAATTTGGATCATATATAAACGGACTTTCTGAAATTGTTACAAATTTTATTGAATATATATCACAATATAATAAATTTCTATCTTGGATTGACCTAAGTACTATATAACTTGCCCCTACCTCTACTAAAATTCCTGTTCTATCTTCTAAATTGCTTGTTCCTATTAAAAATTCTACTCTAACTAATTTTCCAATATGTTGTCTTAAAAAAGCTGGTGTATATAAGTCATTTGTAACCGTTTCTGGTGTAAAACTATTACCCCCTACACTTGGTCTTTGGTAATTATTTCCTTGTGAATTATCTTCCATATTATCTTTCCTCCTTAAATTTATGTATTAGCATATGATGGTGTTGGCCTATAAAAGCAGTGTTCGTGTATTCTTGTATGAAATGTACCGTGTACCATTATATGGAAATGTATTTGGGCATGTTGGTCTAAATGGATTCATGTACCATAAACAATCTCCTACTTCATTTATTTTATTTCCTGCTATTGCCCAATCTGCAATTTGATAGTGTATTTCCTGTGGAGATAAATTGTATATGTTTTGTGGATTGTAGTTATTATTAATTGTTTCGCTCACACAATCAAATTGACCTTTCTGAAATATTATGTTTCTAATGCTTCCTCCTTGAGAAACTCTTCCATATTCTCCGCTCGCTACTATTTACTCTATTCATAATAATTGTTGCTACTGCTTTCATTCCTGTTTCGCCTTCTCCACCTGCTTCACATAGAACTAATCTTGCTATTAACTCTCTATCTGAAAAAGCCATTATCTTCCTCCCTTTTGTTTTTTTAAATTTCTTCTAGCTCATCATTTAGTTTTTTTATTGCTTTTGTTTCTATTCTAGATACATATGAACGTGATATTCCAAGCATTTTAGCCACTTCATTTTGCGTTTTTGGTTTCTTGCCTCCTAGCCCAAATCTTAACTCTATAATTATTTGCTCTCTCTTTTTTAGTACTGATTTTATTTTTTCATATATTTGTTTCATTCTTAATTTAAAATCTATTTCATCTTCTATATTTTTTTCATCATTTTCTAATATATCTATTAGTGATATTTCATTATCGTCTTTGTCTTTTCCAATTGGTTCATTTAAATATACCTCTGCTCCAATCTTCTTCGTACTTCTTAAATACATTAATACTTCGTTTTCTATGCATCTTGAAGCATATGTTGCAAGTCTTACATTTTTATCTGTATTAAATGTGTTTATACCTTTTATTAGCCCTATTGTTCCTATTGAAATTAAATCATCTAATTCTAAATTTGGTATATTATATTTTTTGCATATATGTGCAACTAGTCTTAAATTTCTTTCTATTAGTATATTTCTTGCTTCTTCATCTCCTTGCATATATTTTTCTAAATATTCTTTTTCTTCTTCTGGAGATAACGGTTCTGGAAATAAGCTATTATTTGATATGTACCCTAAAACGAAAAATGCTATTTTACAGAATTCTATAAAACTTGTTAAATAAAATAACAAAAAATGCACCTCCATTTATCTATAACAAATTATATGTTTTAGATAAATAATTGTGCATGACCTTTGTTAATTTATTT
>CANQXC010000019.1 GCA_947627785.1 uncultured Clostridia bacterium
TAGAATTTTTCTGCAAGCCAGGAACAGATATGGAATGGTTTGAATACTGGAGAGCATTTTGCAAAGATTGGTTAATAAAACTTGGAATAAAAGAAGAAAACATGAGATTAAGAGACCATTCGCCAGAAGAATTATGTTTCTATAGTAAAGGAACAACTGATATTGAATTTTTATTCCCATTTGGTTGGGGAGAACTTTGGGGAATTGCAGACAGAACAGACTATGACCTAAAACAACATATGGAATATTCAAAAGAAGATTTTACATATTTAGACCAAGAAACTGGAGAAAAATTTGTACCATATTGTGTAGAACCATCTCTTGGTTGTGATAGAGTAGCACTTGCATTTTTGTGTAATGCATATGATGAAGAAGAAATTGCTGAAGGAGATGTAAGAACAGTATTACATTTACATCCAGCATTAGCTCCATATAAGGTAGCTGTTCTTCCTCTATCTAAAAAGCTAAGCCCAAAAGCAGAAGAAATATTTGAAAAACTATCAAAAAGATATATGTGTGAATATGATGAAGCGGGAAGTATAGGAAAGAGATATAGAAGGGAAGATGAAATAGGAACACCATATTGTGTTACAGTAGATTTCGATACTGAAAATGATAATACCGTAACAATTAGAGATAGAGACACAATGGAGCAAGTAAGAGTAAAAATAGATGAATTAGAAAAATGGATAGATGAAAAGCTTGAATTTTAAAAAAATATGTGATAAAAGTATATTAATTTAGTAATTGGGAGAGAAAGTAGAAAGGAATGAATTATATGAGTGATAATAATTTAGAAAAGAAAAAGGCATTAGAGGCTGCATTAGGACAGATTGAAAAACAATTTGGTAAGGGTTCTGTAATGAAACTTGGAGAATATCAAGCAATGAATATAGAAGCAATTCCAACTGGAGCATTAAGTCTAGATATAGCATTAGGAATAGGTGGAATACCAAGAGGAAGAATTATAGAAATATTTGGACCTGAATCTTCAGGTAAAACAACACTTGCACTTCATGCAATAGCAGAAGCACAAAAATTAGGTGGAGAAGCGGCATTTATAGATGCAGAACATGCATTAGACCCAGTTTATGCAAAACATTTAGGTGTTGATATAGATAATTTGATAGTATCTCAACCAGATACAGGTGAACAAGCTTTAGAAATAGCAGAAGCATTAACAAGAAGCGGAGCAATAGATATAATTGTAGTAGACTCTGTTGCAGCACTTGTTCCAAAAGCTGAAATTGATGGAGACATGGGAGATGCACATGTAGGTTTGCAAGCAAGACTTATGTCACAAGCATTAAGAAAATTAGCAGGAGTGCTTAATAAATCTAAAACAGCTATAATATTTATTAACCAATTAAGAGAAAAAGTAGGAATAATGTTTGGAAATCCTGAAACAACACCAGGAGGAAGAGCTCTAAAGTTTTATGCTTCAGTTAGATTAGATATAAGAAAAATAGAAAATATAAAAACAGATGGAGAGGTAACAGGAGCAAGAGCAAGAGTAAAAGTTATAAAGAATAAAGTGGCACCACCATTTAGAGAGGCCGAATTTGATATAGTATACGGTAGAGGAATTTCAAAAGAAGGAAATATATTAGACTTAGCAGTAAACTTAAATTTAGTTGAAAAATCTGGTGCATGGTTTAGCTATAAAGGAGAAAAAATAGGACAAGGTAGAGAAAATGCCAAAATATATGTAAAAGAACATAAAGAAGTAGCAAAAGAATTAGAAGACAAGATTAGAGAAAACTTTATGCAAGCATTTGAAAAGAGTTTAGCAGATGAAGAACCAGAAAAAGAAAATAATGAAACAGAAGAAAATGAAGAAATGATTGAAGAAGAATAGAATATGGCTATTAATTGTATAGGAAAATCAAGAATATTTTCTGTTTATCATATAAAAGAGGGAAAGAAGAATAATAGATGGAAGAGATAGATGAGCTAGAGGAATTTGATAAACTAAAAACTAAAGTTCTAAAATATGTTTTGTATAAAAAAAGAAGTGAAGCAGAAATTAGGCAAAAATTTTCAAAAAATGAAGGTAAGATGCTAGATGAGGTTATAGAATTTTTACGAGAGAATGATTATATAAATGATGAGCTATATATACAAAAATCAGTAAATGAATTTCAGAAACTAAAAAATATGTCAATTAAAGAAATAGAATATAAATTATTATCAAAGGGAATAGAAAAGGAAAAAATAGAAAATTACATATATAATAATAGAGACGAATTAATAGAATATGAATTAAACTCTGCAAAACACATATTTTTAAAAAAGCATGCATTAATGGAAAAAGAAGAAATAATTCTATATTTAAGAAAAAAAGGATATACTGGCGAGATTATAAAACTACTTGAAGAAAGTGATAATTAATTGTTAAAGAAAAGCTTGTTTGGTTATCAAGAAATATAGTGTTACATGTACTTAAGGAAAAGGAGAAAGGAATAAATTAAAGATGAAGGACATATTAACATTAGAAACAAATAAATATAATATAAAGTTAGAAAATTTTGAAGGACCATTAGATTTATTGTGCCATTTAGTAGACAAAAACAAAATGGAAATAGATAAAGTAAATATAACACAAATAACAGATCAATACATAGAATACTTAAACAATATGGAACAATTAAACCTAGAAATAGCAAGTGAATTTATAGTAATGTTATCAACACTAGTATATTTAAAATCTAAACATTTACTTCCAAGAGAAATAGAGAACGAAGAAGAAATAACAGAGGAAGAACTTATAAGAAGAATTATAGAATACAAGAAATATAAAGAAATAATAAAAGCTTTAAGAGAATTTTATAATAATAATTCAAAAAGAATATTTAAATTGCCAGAGAAAATAGAACTACCAATGCGAAAACTCGAAAAAAAGTATGAAAAAGAAAACATAATAGAAAGTTATAAATTATTAATAGAAAGAAATGAAGCTAAGAAAAATAAGAATGCTATAAACATAGAAAAAATTGCAATATTAGAAACAGTAACAGTAGCAAGTAAGGTAAAAGATATATTTAGAGAACTAGTAAAAAAGCAAAAATTTATATTTAGTAAATTATGCATGAATAAAAAATATACAAAACTAGAAACTGTAACAGCCTTTTCAGGAATGCTTGAATTAAGTAGAAGGAAAAAAATTATAACAGAACAACAAGAAAACTTTGGAGACATTATTGTAGAAAAAAACAATAATGTATAGGAATGATTAATATTATTTTTTACTGAATCTTACCATAATAACATAAAATCTAAAAGAATTTATTGCTTTTTAGAAAAGTTTATGTTACAATAGTAAAGTCAAATAAATGGAGGTAAATCTATGAAAACAGTTTTAATAATAATATATGCAATAGTTGCAGTCATTTTAACAGTACTAACATTAATACAATCAAATGATGATGAAGGAGCATCTGCAACAATTACAGGAGGAAGTAGTTCTTTCTATGAGAAAAATAAGGGAAGAACAAAAGAAGGAAAAATGAAAAGAATTACAATTATTTTAGGAATAGCATTTGTAGTATTAGCAATAGCATTAGGGATAATATATTAAAAATTTATTGTTAATAAAAAATATAATTATAATAATGGATAGTGCATTTTTTAGTAAAATAGTGATAATATTAATAAAATCCATTGATAAACATTATTGTAATAGGAAGTATTAAAGATAAAACGGCAAGTACAATGGTGGCTATACCACCAAATGTATTGCTGTTTTCTTTTAATTCAAAAATACCATAACTTAAAGTCCTTATAAAAACCCAAACAGATAATAAACAAACAATAATAGCCATGTTAAAATTCAATCCTTTCTTACTAAAAGTCATAATTTTAATAGAAAAATTATACATCTATTAAAAATTTAAATTTCTAGAATTAAATTATATATAATAAATTAAATTTTTGTAAATAAATAACTACCTTGAATTTTTGTATCTACATTAACTTTAAAGAATGCATTTTGATAATTGTTAAGCCAATCTGAATCTATCCATTTTTGCCAAGTAGAATATTTAGGAAGAACATATTTGCCAAAATTAGATATATCTGATTTAAATTCCTTAGAGGTCTTGTATAAATAGGCTGTTAGAATATCTTTAATATAAGCGTTTAAATATGAATTCAAGATTTCTACATTTTCCTCCTTAGTTAAATCAACAGAAGAATCCATGGTTAGTAGATTTCCGGTAATATCTACACTGCATTCAATAAAAGGATATCCATTTACAAATGAGACTTCATTTTTAGTATCTTTATTTAAAGAAACATAGATAGAAAGTACATTATCAAAGCTGAAGGGATTAGGAATTGTTAAAGTAGCATTTTCTAATTTACTATTAATCATTAAATAACATAAAGTTTCTATATTATCCAATTCTCCAACTAATTTATCTCCGTACAAAGACAGCAGTACCAATATGTTCAACATTATTTTTACTTTTAAGAGGAGTTTGCCCAGCTTTATAATTTCCATCTAATGAATTATTCTTATCAGAAGAGGTTTGAGCATGAGTTTGTTCATTATTAATACCACATAGTATTGCTGCAGATTGTGAATGTGTACTTAGTAAATTAGAGTAGAAATCTGATAAAAACAAGTCAGAAACATAACCAGTATATTCTGTTGAATTTAATATTAATTCGTAATAATTAGCAGGGTTAGACTCAAATATTGGAGAAGAAAACTCCAAAAAATCAGAGGCATCGCATCTACTAATAATTACATTACAATCAGGTCTAGTTTCTATATTATTAACTAAAGAATAAATAACATTTGAAACTCCTTCGTAAGCCAACTCTTCAGAGATAATAATAGCCTTACAATGTGATAAATTAATTTTCTTACTAATGTAGCTATTAATTAAACTAATTCCAGATTCTATGCTAGAGCAGTCCACAGATATAACTGTAGAGGATTCACTACTAGAAGAGCCACCAGAGCCGCCACCGCCACCACCTGATGTGCTATCGCTTCCACTTAAGATGGCAATTTGGAGAGATAATTTTAATGTGTCTTTTTCACCTTTATCTAAACCAACAGCAATAACATAAGCTTTTGTTTCAACACCATCAGAATTATAGCAACCAGTAAGTAAAAAAAGGCAAGATAATGTAATTAAAATTAACACGAATTTATTAAGCTTCATTAAAAATAATCCTTTCTTGTGTTTGTTTCAAAGCATACATATAAATAAAACTTTGAACTATTATTGTAAATTTAATTATTGTTCTTTTCTTTTTAGAAACTTTTTTTCTTTCTTAATGTAAGCAAAAAGAAGTATAAAAAAGCTTACTACAAAAACCAATATACAATAATAATATTTATAAATATTTCTAATAATAAATTTTAAAGTAGCCATATCCTTAAATGAAAGTGAAATAGTAAAAAGTATGGCAGATATTGGCAATACTAATTCTGAAGAAGCTTTTGCATTAATAACTTTTTTTACAATATGTGAAATTATGAATACATTTAAACTTAAGAAGGATAATATAGCTAATATCCAAATAAAGATAAATAATGCATCAACTCTTTGTAAAAACTTACCTAAGTTTATTAATCTTGTTAAAATGTATATAGATAAAGTTTCATCAGTTTGTGTAATAAAAGCAAAAGACATAAGTAAAGTAGCTACACTTAGTAATAGATATATGCCACACATAATAACTGCTGCAACAGAAATTTTTTTATAATAAGTTTCAGATTTTAGAAAAGGTTTTAAAAAGTAAATATAAGCAACTACATTAAATGCAAAAAGATTAGGAATATTTTTCAAAAATGTTTCTTTTATACCATAACCAAAAACAGGAAATAGTCTTTGCCATACAAAATCTCTTGAAGCAACAAAAAATAGTGTCAATATAGAAAAAACTGTTATTGGTATTAATATTATATTAGTACTTGAAATGGCCTTTAATCCAGCTCTACAAGAAATTACAATAGGTATAATGAAAAGCAAAATTAAAAATATTAATGGAGAGTTATCAAAGTATATATTTTGTAAGTTATCTGCGAAATATCTTAAGCATCCAGCGGAAAAAATCATAAATAAAAGAAAATATGCAATAGCAATTATAAATTTTAATATTTTACCACCTAAAAACTCTGAAACATCTAAAATATCAAAATTAACAAAAGGCTTGAAAAATTTACATATAAGCAATATAAATATTAAACAAATCAAAGTAAGATATATAACATTAAGCCAAGCACCAGTTCCTGTAAAATCTATAATAATTGTTGGTATATTAATTATAATGTTATTACTAATAATTATTATATAAAGTGCTATTACTTCTGCCTTACCAATTTTTTCAACATTGTTCATTGTATATTAATCTTTCCTTTCTTTATTTTTATCTTTCCACGTTAACCATTTCATGCTAAAATGAGGCTGCTCTTTAGGTCTTTTAGTATTTAAGAAATCACCTCTAGTTTCCCTTTTCCAAATAGGAGAAATAAAGTATGAAATTGAGGTATTTAAGTTAGTTAAAGGTGCATATGGTGCTAAATAAGAGGCACCAAAAGATCTTAAATTGCATAATAAAGTAATTTGCACGAAAATTCCTATAGCTATACCAAATAAACCAGCTAGATATCCCAAGAAAATGTATAAAAATTTATAAATTCTAAATGTAAAATTAAGCGAAAAATCCGGAATTGCAAATGAACATATACCGGTCAGTGCTACAATTATAATAAGAACTGGACTAACTATATTTGCACTTACAGCGGCTTCACCTAATACCAATGCACCAATTATACCAATTGTAGGACCAATAGGAGTAGGAATTCTAAGTCCAGCTTCACGTATCAATTCAAAAGAAACCTCCATTAATAGAATTTCAAATATTACCGGAAAAGGCACAGAATTTCTAGAGGCGGCAATGGTAAATAAAAGTGTAGTTGGTACAAGTTCTGTGTGATAATTCATTATTGCAACATAAATTCCAGGCAGAAAAAGTGATATGAATGTTGCAATAAACCTGATGACTTTTAACAAATTAGAGTATTGATGCTTTAAGTTTAAATCTTCTGGAGAAGATAAAAAATCTATAAAAACGCCAGGAGCAATTAAACAATAAGGAGAGCCATTAACAAGAATTGCAACTCTACCTTCAAGTAAATGATTAACAGCCTTATCAGGACGTTCTGTAGAAATTAATTGAGGGAAAGCTACTTTACTATTATCTTGTATAAGCTGTTCAACATTGCCAGAGGAAACAATATAATCTACATCTATATTGTTAAGTCTATATTTTACCTCTTCAACTAAACTAGAATTAGCAATATTTTTCATATAACAAACAGCAACACTAGTTTTACTAACTGTACCAACAGAAGAATTTTCAATAATCAACTCAGAACTATTAATTAATCTTCTAAGAATAGATGTATTTGTTCTTAGCTTTTCTACAAAAGCTTCTTGAGAGCCTCTTACAACAATTTCATTTTTAGGAGTATCAATACCTCTACTCTCAAAGCCCTTAACATCTATAACAAATGCAATATTTAAAGTATCCACAAAAAGGGCGCAGTCACCACTGTTAACAGACTTAGAAATTTCAGAAAATTTGTTGAATTTTTTTATAGTATTTTGAGGCATAAGCTTATCAAAAATATAATCTTCGATATTTGCCTTTTTTATTTTTTTAAATTCTATACCATTTTTGGTATAATGTGTTTTATTAGTATTAGAATTAGTTTCCATTAATGGACGTAGCAAAAAGTTGTTAACAAGCTGAGATGAAATCATTCCATCAATTCCAAGCAATAGTGCATTATAAGATTTACCGAATATATTAATAATAAACGGACGAAAAATAATATCACTATTAATTAAGCTATTATATTGTACTTTTAAGTAATCATAATTTTGCTCTAAGTTAGAAGATACATCTCTATCTGGCAAGAAATTCGGAGGTATATCTTTATCTGTATTAGAAGCGTTATTTTCAGATAAAACAAAATCATAATTTTGTGTGGGTTTATATAAGAATAAACCTTTTAAATTTTCTTTAAAACTATTCATGCATATAAGTATTTCCTAAAAATAGAAAATTATGTATAAAATGAATATAATATTATATTCACATAATGAGGGGTAGACAAAGTAAAAAAAAAATGGTATATTAATTAAGTATATTTTCAAAAGGAGGCAAATGATGGAAGAAATGGATAAGGCAAGAGAAATACTAAAAAAGTACAACCAAACGCATATAAAGAATTTAAATAAAGAATTAGCTGAGCAAGTGTTAAAAATAGATTTTGAACAATTACAAGAATTATATGAACAAGTAAATAATAAAGTAGCAGACAGTGATAATATAGATAATATCGAACCAGTAAAAGCAATAAATCCTAGTAAAATTTCTAAAGAAGAATTAGATAATTATATAAAAATAGGAGAGAATAAAGTAAGGTCTGGTAAGTTTGCTGTTGCAATAATGGCAGGTGGGCAAGGATCAAGATTAGGTCATAATGGACCAAAAGGGACATTTACATTAACATTAAACTCAAAGCAAAAGTCTTTATTTCAAATAATAGTTGAAAAATTACAAGATGCACAAAAAAAATATAATGTAACATTATCATGTTATATAATGACAAGTCCAGAAAATAATGATGATACAATTGACTTTTTTGAAAAGAATAATTATTTTGGTTATCCAAAAGAATACATAAAATTTTTTGAGCAAGGAGAACAACCATTATTAGATAAAAAAGGTAAAGTTTTAATAGGAGAAAATGGATTAATAAAGTTAGCTTCAGATGGAAATGGTGGAATATTTTATTCAATGGCCAAAAATGGAATTATAGATGATATGAAAAAGAAAAATATAGAGTGGGTTTTTATAGGTTCAGTAGATAATTTATTAGTAAAATATGTAGATACTCTATTATTAGGTATAGCAATAGATAAAAAGGTAAAAATAGCAACAAGAACAATTATAAAAAATAGTCCTTATGAAAAAGTAGGAGTATTATGTAAAAGAAATGGAAAAGTTAAAGTAATAGAGTATACAGAGATTCCAAAGAAAATGAGATTTGCAGTTGATGAAACAGGGGAAATGATATATGGTGAGTCTCATATAATGTGTAATCTATTTAATATAGAAGCAATAGAAAAGGCAAGTACAAAAGAATTAAAGTATCATATAGCAGTAAAAAAATCAAAATATATGAATGAAGATGGAATAATAATAGAACCAACAGAAGAAAACTGTTATAAATTTGAAAAGTTTATATTTGATAGCTTCTGTTTATTTGATGAGATTGCAATACTAAGAGGAAAAAGAGAAGAAGATTTTGCTCCTATTAAAAATGAAAAAGGAATAGATAGTCCAGAAACAGCAAAGAAGATGTATGAAGAATATATAGCAAAAAATGTATAAATTTTACAAAAATTCTTATAATACTAATAAAATGTTTTAATCAATATAATAACTAGTGTTTTTAGTTATTTATAAGGGTAGAAGCATAGAAGAGGTACATTATGAAAATTAGTATAGTAAGAAATATAGTAAAGATAAAAAAAATAGTATTAGGATTAGTAAAAATCACCATTGGAACAATGATTATGGCAATAGGCATAGACTTATTTTTATTGCCTAATCAACTTTCAACAGGTGGTTTTTCTGGTATAGGGACAGTATTTTATTATCTTTTTGGAATATCTGTAGGAACCACTATGCTGGTATTGAATGTTCCATTATTTATCCTATCGTATTTTAAAGTAGGAAAAAGATTCTTTTTTAATGCAATAATAGGAACAGTATTATTATCTTATTTTTTAAATGTATTTGAAAAATTAAATCCAATTACAAATGATAGAGTTTTAGCATTTATATATGGTTCAATAATTGTAGGAATAGGAACTGCGATAGTATTAAAAGCACGAGCTTCAACAGGAGGAACAGAGCTTGTTGCAAATATAGTAAAAGCATATAAGCCAGAATTTAAAACAGGCACATTAATAGTAATTTTTGATACTATTATAATTACAGCAAATACCATATTTTTTAGAGATATAGAAGTAGCTTTGTATTCAGCACTTGCAATATATGTTATGGGAAAAATATTGGATATTTTCTTTGAAGGAATAGATTTTGCTAAAATGCTATTAATTATATCTCCAAAATGGGAAGAAATATCTAATAGAATAAATACAGAAATAAGGAGAGGAACAACATCATTATATGGAGAAGGAATGTACAAGAAAGAACAAAAACAAATTCTGCTATGTGTAATGTCAAGACATGAAGTAAGAGAGGTAAGAAGAATTGTTGAGGAAATAGACCCATCTGCATTTATTGTGATAACAAATGCAAGAGAGGTCTATGGAGAAGGATTTAAAGAAGCATGATAATATTGATTACATTAATATATAATAGCTGTAGGAATATAAGTAGCATCAGGAGGATAGGTAAACTCATCAGAAGGTTTATCTATCTTCTTTATTTTATTAACTTTAATAACAGGAATTTCACCGTGGTAATTACCTTTAGAGATAACACCAGTAATTTCTACCCAAGTACCATCAGCATAGCTTTTTGCATCATTATGAGAACATAAGAAACCAACAATTAGCTTTTCGGTACTACCTTCAACAATCATATCTCTAGCAAGCACAAATTGATTATCACTAAAATCTAAATTTCTAAACACATATCCAGAAAAACAGATTTTTTGCCCAATATAAGTATCTATATTTTCATAAACACTTTTTAAAATATTTGTATAATTATCAGCTTGAATATAAGCAACATCAGGCTCTTTTATACTATCCTTTACTTTAAAACTATTATTAAATATTTTATATAAAGAGAGCAAAAAGAATATAACTACAATAATAGAAATTATAACAAGTGAAACCTTAACAATACTTTTACTATTAAATTTAACATTATAAACAAACATAAGATATTCATTCCTTTCCAGAAAAATAAATGTTTACCATAAAATCCGCCAAACTCCAATGCAGAGTTATATATTTATTCTAACATGTTTTTTATTAATTCTATGTTTACATATTGAAAGATATGCTAATTTGTGATATAAATGTATAGATACATAAAAAGAAAAGGTAGGTACATAAATGGGAATATTTAGTAAAATTTTTAAATCATATAGTGAAAAAGAAGTAAATAGAGTAATGCCAATAGTTGAAAAAATAAATGGCCTAGAACCAGAAATGCAGAAATTATCAGATACAGAGCTAAGAAATAAAACAGATGAATTTAAAGAAAGATTACAAAAGGGTGAAACGTTAGATGATATTTTACCAGAGGCTTTTGCAGTTGTAAGAGAAGCTTCTAAGAGAGTTCTAGGAATGAGACATTTTGACGTTCAATTAATAGGTGGAATTATTTTACACCAGGGTAGAATTGCAGAAATGAAAACAGGTGAAGGTAAAACTTTAGTTGCTACATTGCCAGTATATTTAAATGCTCTTACAGGTAAAGGCGTTCATGTTGTAACAGTAAATGATTACCTAGCAAAAAGAGATAGTGAATGGATGGGAAAATTATATAAATTTTTAGGTTTAACTGTAGGATTAGTTATTGCAAGAATGCCATCTGAAGAAAAGAGAAGAGCTTATGCAGCAGATATTACCTATGGAACAAATAATGAATATGGATTCGATTATTTAAGAGATAATATGGTTATAGATAAAAAAGATATAGTTCAAAGACCATTAAATTATGCAATTGTAGATGAGATTGATAGTATTTTAATAGATGAGGCTCGTACTCCTCTTATAATTTCTGGAACAGCAGCAGAAAGTTCAAATTTATATAAATTAGCTAATGATTTTGTAAGACGTTTAAAAGCAAAAACTTTAGTAGAAGAAGATGCAAAAGATATAGATCAAGCTGAAGATAACGAAAATTATGATTATATTATAGATTTAAAAGCAAAATCTGCTTCACTTACAGGTAAAGGTACAAAAAAGGCAGAGGAATATTTTAAATTAGAAAATTTAAATGATATTAATAACTCAGAAATAGTTCATCATATTAACCAAGCTCTTCGTGCACATGGAATTATGAAAAAGGATATAGATTACATTGTTAAAGACGGAGAAGTTTTAATAGTAGATGAATTTACAGGAAGAATAATGTATGGAAGAAGATATAATAATGGTTTACATCAAGCAATAGAAGCAAAGGAAAATGTAAAAATTGCAAATGAATCTAAAACATTAGCAACAATAACATTCCAAAATTATTTTAGAATGTAT
>CANQXC010000020.1 GCA_947627785.1 uncultured Clostridia bacterium
GTGTCACATGTAAATTATATGTATACACAAAGTAATATTGATATTGAATATTTTTCTAGAGTTTATGGCTATTCTAAAGACATTTTGGTATTATCAGGTTATCCAAGAAATGATGAGTTATGTAATATTTCTACAAAAGAGATAATGGAAATAAAGACAAAACTTAACATTCCATGCAATAAGAAAGTTATACTCTATGCACCAACATTTAGGGAATATGATTATGATACAAATGGTTGTTACTTAGCACCGCCAATTGATTTAGAAAAGTGGAAAAATAAATTATCAGATGAATATGTATTACTAATTAGAGCACATTATGAGGTTAACAAAATTTTAAATTTAAAGAATGATGAGTTTATTTTTAATGTTACTGATTATCCTCACTTGAATGATTTATTGAAAATTAGCGATATATTAATATCAGATTATTCAAGTATTATGATTGATTATTCTATATTGGAAAAACCTATTTTTTGTTTTGCTTATGATTATGAAAAGTATAATTCTGAAAGAGGTTTTGCCTATGATTTAAAAACAGAGTTACCAAATGGAATATGTACAGATGAAGATAAATTATTGAAAGAGATTATAAACTGCAATTATCAAGAACAAAAAATAAAATCGAAAAAATTTAAGGAAAAACATGTGGAGGTATGTGGAAATGCATCTGCATATATAGATAAAATAATATTATAAAAATGAAATAGAAATTTAATACATAAATAGTAACTTTGTTCTATACATAAAGTAAAAAAGATGGAAAGGAACGAATAGTATAATGAAAAAAAATAAAACAATTGCGATTATAATTGCTGGTGGCTCAGGTTCCAGAATGGGACAAGATATACCTAAACAATTTATTAATGTATATGATAAACCTATTTTAATATATACATTAGAAGGATTCGAAAAAAATCCATTAATAGATGAAATAGAGGTTGTATGTATTGATGGATGGCATGATGTTTTAAAAGCTTATGCTAAACAATTTAATATTACAAAACTAAAATATATAATTAGTGGAGGAAAGACTGGGCAAGAATCTATTAGAAATGGTGTTTATAATCTTGAAGGAAAATGTGATAAAGAAGATATTGTAATAATTCATGATGGTATTAGACCATTAGTGGATAATGCTGTATTAACTGATGTAATAAAGAAGTGTGAAGAATATGGTAATGCAGTAACATCATTGCCATATAATGAACAAATATTTGTTGTTGATGAAAATGATTCTAATATTACTAATAGATATATTCCAAGAGAAACCTTAAGAAGGGTATCTACTCCGCAGGCATATAAATTTGAACTTTTAGATGAAAAATATCATGAAGCATTTGAAAAAAATATTGGAATATATGGATCTTCATATACTAATACAATGATGGTTGAACTTGGTGTAACATTACATTTTGCAGCGGGTTCGGATAAGAATATTAAACTTACAACCAAAGATGATTTAGAGATGTTTAAGGCATATTTGAAATCAGATAAAGATAATTGGTTAAAATAGAGGAGCAAAAGTATGAATATAATAGAAAATGACCTATATTTAAAAGATATAAAAGTGGTTGCTGAGAATAGCAATATAAATTTCAATAAATTAAAAGATAGCAAAATATTGATTACTGGAGCTAGTGGTCTAATATGTTCTTTTTTGATAGATGTATTAATGTATAGGAATAATAAATATAATGATAATATTACAATATATATGTTAGAGAGAAATGAAGAAAAATTAAAAGATAGATTTAAATATTATGAGTTGGAAAAAATAAAAGATAAAAATTCCAATAATCTGATTTATATAATACAAGATGTTTGTAATGAATTTAAGTTCAATATAGATATTGATTATATAATACATGGTGCAAGTAATACACATCCAAGACAATATGCCACAGATCCAGTAGGTACAATTACTACTAATGTAATTGGACTAAATAATATTTTAACTTATTGTATTTATCATAAACCAAAAAAGATTTTTATGATGTCATCTGTAGAAATATATGGAGAAAATAAAGGTGATATTGATTTATTTGATGAACAATATTTAGGATATATCAATTGTAATACTTTAAGAGCTGGATATCCAGAAAGCAAAAGATTAGGAGAAACATTATGTCAGGCTTATATTTCACAGTATGATTTAGATATTGTTATAGGCAGATTAAGTAGAGTTTATGGACCAACACTGATAAAAGATGATAGTAAAGCTTTATCTCAATTTATAAGAAATGCAGTAAAAAATGAAGATATTGTTTTAAAGAGTGATGGATATCAGTTATTTTCTTATACTTATATGGCAGATGCAGTATCTGCTATATTAACTTTATTAATAAAAGGAATAAAAGGAGAAGCATATAATATTGCAGATGAAAAATCTAATATTAGGCTAAAAGATTTAGCAAATATTTTAGCAAAAATGAATAATAAAAAAGTAATTTTCGAATTGCCAGAAGAAATTGAAAAGAAAGGTTATTCTAATGCTACTAAAGCTATATTAGATTCATCAAAAATTAATGAACTTGGTTGGAAAGCACATTATGATATAAATCAAGGACTAAATAATACAATTAATATTATTAGACAAATTAGTAATTAAATTATATTATGTACATTGCAAACGTAAAAGATATGTAGATATATTACATTTGTATTATAAAGTAAAAATAAATATTTACATTAAAGTGTAAAAATGATAAAATAAAAGAAATATACAATGAATATGAGAAACGAATTGATTTTGTTTATACCATAGAATAAAAACTCAGAACAGTAGTAAGGGAAGGAATGTGATGTACAATGGAGAAAAACGATGAAATATTAAGTTTAGGAAAAGACTTGGCACAAAAAGTTGAAACTTTTTTAGAAGAAAATAGAAATAAAGAAATTATAGCAGAAATTTCAACATTTATAGAAAGAGTAAAAGAAAATTTAATGGAGCATAATGTAAATGAACTAACTGCACGAACTATGGTAAGAACAATAGAAGAATTAAGAGAAGGTATATCATCAAATTTAGATAAGAATAAAGAAGTTATATTTGAAGATACATATCGTATAATAAAAGATTACAGTGAATCAAATTATGATGATATAGAAGATGAAAAAAAGGAACAAAGAGACACTACAGTTATGTTAGAAGAAGAAAGCGAAAAGAGTAAATTATCTAGGGAAGGTGTAGAAAGCCTATTTCAAAAGGCAGTAGAGAGTATACGAACATCTTTACATAGACTAGATTTCCCAGATGATGTAATGGAAGAAATACACTTTACAAACACAAGTCTAAAAGATAGTGTTATAAATAAAGTTGAAGAAATATCAAACAGAAATAGCGAATCTTTAAAAACAGTTATAAGTGAAGGCATACAGGAAATTTATAAAGAAGCATTAAAACCATATAGTAAAGAAATAGAAGAAGGTAATAACAAAGAAGATGATGACAACCGAAAATCTTGGGAATTAACTCCTGAACAAAAAAGTGAGGTAGAAAGGAAAACAGAAGAAGCAGTAAGAGAGTTTGAACAAAGGGAGCAAGAAGGTCAAGCTTTAAGTGCAGAAGGAATATTTGATGATGGACCAACCAAAGGAAATAATGAAGGTGAAGAATTAGATGCATCAGATATATTTTAAATAAATAATATTAAATTTTAAGAAGTATCTTATTATCAAGATACTTCTCTATTTTTGTGTGAAATACAAGGTTATTAAATAAATTAAAAATTTGTTTTTAAGTTAAAAAATCAAATTATAAATTAAATTTGTAAACATACAAATAACAATTCCGCAAACGGTTGGAATAGCGAAAGCAAGCAAAGTCCATTTCCAGCTTTTAGTTTCTTTTTTTATAGTAATCAAAGCTGTACTGCAAGGAAAATGCAAAAGGGAGAAAATCATCGCATTTATACCAGTAAGCAAAGTCCATCCATTTTGAATAAGAATTTTACCAATAGCAAAAGTATCCTCTAAATTTACCAAAGTACCAGTAGCCATATAACTCATTAGAATTATAGGTAAAACAATTTCATTAGCAGGAAAACCTAAAATAAAGCCAAGTAAAATGTACCCATCAAATCCCATAAGACGAGCAAAAGGTTCTAGAAATTGCGCTAAATGTGATAATATAGATATTCCACCAATATTTACATTAGCAAAAAGCCAGATAACAAGCCCAGTAGGAGCTGCAACAGCAACTGCTCTACCAAGAACAAAAAGTGTTCTATCAAGCAAAGAACGTACTAAAATTTTTCCAACTTGAGGTCTTCTATATGGTGGAAGCTCCAAAATAAATGATGAAGGAATCCCCTTAAGAATAGTTTTTGAAAGCAGCTTTGAAACTATAAGAGTAAGCCAGATGCCAAGAAGTATCAATAATAAAACAAATACTGTAGCAACAAATGATGAAATTGAAGGTGCAAAAAAGCTACCAATAAAAATTGTTGCCATTGTAATTAAGAAGGGAAATCTTCCATTGCAAGGTACAAAGTTATTAGTTAAAATTGCAATCAATCTTTCACGAGGAGAATCTATAATTCGGCAACCAACAATACCAGCACTATTACAACCAAATCCCATACACATAGTTAGAGCCTGTTTTCCAGAGGTACAGCATCTTTTAAAACATCTATCTAAATTAAATGCTACTCTAGGCAAATATCCTAAATCCTCCAAGAAGGTAAACATTGGAAAGAAAATAGCCATAGGAGGGAGCATTACAGCAATAACCCAAGATAAAGTTTGATAAACTCCATCAATTAAAATACCTTTTAGCCAGTCAGGGCTATTAAAATAATCAAAAAGTAGATACAATTTTTCTTGTATAAATTCAAATAATTTAGAAAGGACTTGAGAAGGGTAATTTGCACCAACAATAGTAATCCAGAAAATTATCCCTAAAAATAAAAGCATTATAGGAATACCATATTTTTTAGAGGTAAGTATTTTATCAATTTTTCTATCACGTAAATTATAATTTTTATTTCTTAAAATACATACAGTTTTATTAACCGTTTCACACTTTCCAATAATATTAGAAACAAGTTGATTTCTAAAATTAGAAATATCTGAAATAAGAGGACTAACCTCTGAGGAAAGCTTTTCTTTAATTTCATCATTTAATAAAGGTTTAGACAAATTTTTTTGCAGTGAAGCTAAAATTTTGGTGTCATTATCAATAAGCTTCAACGCAAGCCATCTATTAATATACTTATCTTTATCAGATAAAAGTTTATCAATATCATCATGCAATAAATCAATTGCCTTTTCAATATTATCAGAATACTTTGCGAGTCGAGGAGTAGCTTTAAGTTTGCCAGTAGCCATATCATGAATACTAGAAAGTAAATTTTTTAAAGTTTTTTTCTTTCTAGCAATTGTTCCAACAACAGGAACACCAAGTAAAAGACTAAGTTTTTTTAAATCAACAAAAATACCTTTCTTTTTAGCTTCATCTAGCAAATTTACACAAACAATAACATTAGAGGTAAGCTCCATAATTTGATAAACTAAATTCAAATTACGCTCTAAACAAGTTGCATCAACTACAACAACTGTAACATCTGGATGACCGAAAGCATATATAATCTCTAGCAATTTCTTCTTCTTGAGAATTAGACATCAAAGAATATGTACCAGGTAAATCAACTAATAGAAAATTTTTAGATTGAAATTTGCAAACACCAGCAGCATTAGAAACAGTTTTGCCGTGGCCAGTTACCAGTATGCTGATGCAAACCAGTTAATCCGTTAAAAACTGTACTTTTCCCAACATTAGGATTACCAGCAATAGCAATAGTATAGTCAAGACCAATTGCCTTTTCAAAAATATCTTGATCAGACACATTAAAACCAGTAGAATTTTTAGTAAGTCCCATGAAAAATCCATTCCTTTCTTGCTTAATTTAAATTTTAAAATATAACATTAACACATAACACTGAACTGTTACATGATATGAGTAAAACAAAAAAAGTGTGCAAGAATTTGACTTTAAGTTTTGAGTGTGCTATTATAAAAATATATAAAAAAGAGATTTTAAAGGGGGAAATTTATATGGATGAAGATTTCGGAAACGAGCCTAAGAAGAATGGAGGCATTTATATTGCTATTGTTTTAATTTTAGCAATTGCAGTAATAGTAGGAGTTATATTTATAAACTCTAATAAAAAACCAGAAAAAATATTTTCAAAAAATGTAGAGAAAGTATTTGAGATGACTAAAGAAGAAGTAGAAGATGTTAATGCAGCAAAAGTTGAATTAGAATTATCAGCAGAAATTAATGGAACAGATCCAGAGATAAAAGCAACAAATGAAATTTTAAAAGCTATAAAATTAAAATTAATTTCAGAATATGATCAAAGACAAAAATATTTTAATGGAAATGTAATAGCTTTATACAATAACGAAGAGGTATTAAATGCATCAGGTATAATACAAGACGATACAATGTATTTTTATTTAAAAGACTTATTTAATAAATATATTGAGGTTGATGACGAATATTTAGAAGGTATAGATTTATCTTCATTATTTGAAATAACAACAGAAACTATAAACCAAGATTTATTAAAAGATATTGAAAAAGTTATATTAGATGAGCTTAAAGAAAAGGAATTTGAAAAAGAAAAAGTAGAACTTGATGGAAAGAAAGTTCAAAAATCAACATTAAAGTTAACACCAGCTGAATTAGTAGATATAGCAAAAGAGCTATTAACAACAGTTAATAAATATGAAAATTCAACAGAAATTAAAGAATTAATAGATAGTATGAAGGAAGCAAATGTAAATGATGAAGAGGGATATGCTCAAATATCAATATTTACAAAGGGAATGAACAGTGATGTTGCTAAAGTACAATTCTTAATAGTAGCTGATGAAACAGTAGGTGGTATTGATATAGAGAATAAATCAGACGATGAAACAGTAATTAGCTTTTTATTAAATGAAAATTCATCAAATTTAGATGATGCAACAAAATATTTTGAATTAACAATTAAAAAAGAAGATGAGAATAAAGGAACAATGTTATTAAAAATATTTGAACCAGAGGGAAATATGTCTGTTACATTGACATTAAAATATTCAATAGACTATGATACAAATATACAACCAGTAAATATAGTAAAAACTGTAAAGATGAATGATATGACAGATAGGGACTTTGAGGAAATACAAGCTAACATAGAAAATAATGAAATTTTAAGTTCATTAATAGAGCTATTAGGTGAAAGTGGATTAGGTTCATCTGGTTATCCAGGGAGTATAAGTTCTAGCGTTGACTATCAAGATTATTCAGATTTATATGATTATAATTACAACTATTAATATTTAAATGAATAGAGAATTAATAATTTGATATATAAAAATAGAGACGGTAAAATAAGCCGTCTCTAAAATTTAGCATTTAAGGATAGAAATAGAGTGATGTATGTAGACTTTATATATCAATAACATGAACTAATTAAGAGAGGAAGGGAAAATAAATGGAATTATTAGATTCACACGCACATTATAATGATGAAGAATTTGAAAACGATAGAGAAAAAATAATAGAAGAAATATATAATTCAGGAGTAACAACAATAATAAATGCAGGATACAGCATGGAAAGTTCAGAAAAAGCAATAGAGATTGCAAACAAGTATAACTTTATATATGCAACAGTTGGGGTATCTCCAAATGATATAGAAAATTTATCTAAAAATTATATTATAGAAATACAAAAAATGGCAAATAATAATAAAGTAGTAGCAATAGGAGAAATAGGGTTAGATTACTACTGGAATAAGGAAAATAAAGAAGAACAAAGGAAAGTATTTATAGAACAAATAGAATTAGCAAATAAGTTGAATTTACCAATAGTTATACATACAAGAGAAGCTATACAAGATACTATTGATATCTTAAAAAACAAAATTGAATGTAAACAAAAGGGAGTGTTTCATTGCTGCCCACTAAATGTTGAACTAGTAAAAGAGGCATTAAAGCTTGGGTTTTATATATCATTTGCAGGGCCTGTAACATTTAAAAATTCAAAAAATGCAAATGATGTAATAAAAATTGTTCCATTAGAAAAAATGTTGATAGAAACTGATTCACCATATTTAAGCCCAGAACCTTTAAGAGGAACAAGAAACGATTCACGAAATGTAAAATACATAGCACAAAAAATAGCTGATGTAAAAGAAATTCCAGTAGAAGAGATTGCAAGAATAACATATGAAAATGCTAAAAGAATTTTCGGGATATAATTATGTAAAGAATAATTACAAATTTTGATGGAAACCTTTTTTAAATGTATTTTCATAAGTGCATATCTAATTCTTTTAAATAAAAAGGAAGGGAGGGATAGATAGAAATGGAGGAGTCCATCGAAAAAGAGTATACAGAATTTCTAAAGCAACATAATAAGGGACATTATGCGCAATCAATAGAATGGGCAAAAATAAAAGATGAGTGGAAAAATGAGATTATAATATTAAGAAATAAAGAAGGTAAAATTAAAGCAACATTAAGCTTATTAATAAGAAAACTCCCATATATAAATAGCACATTAATGTATGCACCAAGAGGACCGGTATGCGATATAGATGATGAAAAATCTTTTAAAGAATTGATGGATGAAGTAGATAAGTTAGCAAAAAAATATAAAGCATTTATGGTAAAGATGGATCCAGATATCTTAGCAGATAACGAAAAATTTAAATTCATTGCAAATAAATATGGATTTATTGTAGAAGGAAAAATAAAAGATGTAAACACACTTTTACAACCAAGATTTGTATTTAGATTAGACTTAAGAAACAAAACAGAGGAAGAAATATTTGCAAGTTTTCATTCCAAAACAAGGTATAATATAAGGCTAGCAGGGAAAAAAGGAGTTACATTAAGAGAAGGTACAAGAGAGGATTTACCAAAGTTTCAAGAAATATTAGAGATAACAGGAAATAGAGATGGTTTTTACATTAGAAAAAAAGAGTATTTTGAGAAAATATATGATAGCTTTGAGAGTGATAACATAAAATTGGTATTTGCTGAATATGAAGGAAAACCAATAGCATGTGTTTTAAATATATTTTATGGAAAAAAAGAATGGTATTTATATGGGGGAAGCTTAAACGAACACAGAAACTTAATGCCCACCTACTTACTTCAATGGGAAATGATTAAACAAGCAATAAAAAGAGGTTGTGATTTTTATGACTTTAGAGGAGTATGTGCCACAGATAGAACTCACTATAATGAAGGTTTGTATAGGTTTAAAAAAGGTTTTAATGCTGAATTTGTAGAATTTATAGATATGCATAAAATATATAATAAATTTATATATTTTCTTTTTGAAAAGTGTGCATATAAGCTTAGAGATTTTAAACTAAAGCTAATAAAAACTGCCAACAAATAATTGGCAGTTTTAAAATTTTGTATTAACAAAAGGGTTATTTTCCAAAATCTACTTTTACATTTTTTCTAGCTTCTGCATTATCAACTTGGAATAATTCTTCTGCTGTAAAGTGGAACATAGAAGCAATGATATTAGAAGGGAAAACTTCTAATTTTGTATTATATCTTGTTACACTATCATTGTAGAATTGTCTAGAAAAAGAAATTTTATTTTCTGTATTTTGTAGTTCCTCTTGTATTTGAGCAAAGTTTTGATTTGCTTTTAAATCTGGATAATTCTCAGAAACGGCCATAATAGTTTTTAAAGCACCAGAAAGTTGATTATCCAAGTCAGATTTTTCTTTAACAGAACCAGCATTTGCCCAAGAAGTTCTAAGTTCAGTAACTTTTGTTAAAACCTCACTTTCATGTTGCATATAACCTTTTACAGTTTCAACTAAGTTAGGAATCAAATCGAATCTTCTTTGTAATTGAACATCAATTTGGCTCCAAGCATTTTTTACTCTCTGTCTTAAACTTACCAAACTATTATAAAGGCTTATAACAAATATAACAAGAACAACCACAATAGCTATAATAATCCACATAAGACATTACCTCCTATTAATATATATAATTAATTACATTAAAAATTATAACACAAAATCAAAATAAAATGCAACTATTATTTTTGTTAAAAACTTGAAAAGGACATTGGTTTATGATATAGTATAAGCGGTGATGGAATATGAGTAGAGGAAGAAGATATGATGATGAACCAAAATTAAATATGAAAAAAGTATTTGGAACTATCATAGTAATAGCAGTAATCATAATAATTATTATAACAATTAACAAAATATTAAGCAAGGAAGCAGAAAAAGTTCGGAGCAGAAAAAGAAACATATTTTTCAGCATATGTAGATGGAAAGTGGGGAGTTATAAATACCCAAGGTAGAACAATAATAGATACAACATATGATGAAATGGTAACAATTCCAAATCCACAAAAGGCAGTTTTTGTTTGTGTATATGATGTAAATGAACAAACAGGAGAATACAAAACGAAGGCTATAAATGAAAAAGGTGAACAATTATTTACAAATTATGATAGAGTAGAAATTATAGAAAATTTCGATTCAAAGCAGAACATATGGTATGAAGAAAATCTATTAAGAGTAGTGAAAAATAATAAATATGGTTTAATTGATTGTGATGGAAATGAAATTTTAAAATGCGAATATGATGAAATAAAAACTTTAAAGAGTGTAGCAGGAAATTTAATTGTAAAGAAAGACAATAAAGTAGGAATAGTAAATAACTTAGGTCAAATTATAGTTCCATTACAATATAAAGATGTACAAATATTAAAAGAAGGTTACAAAGACGAATACAAAATAATAGATGAAAATGATAAAGCTGGTATAATAAGTACAAGTGGAACAGTAATTGTTGAACCTGCATATCAAGATATAAAAAATATAAGTAGTGCAGATGTTTTTGTAGCAATGATAGATGGAAAATGGAATTTAATAGACAAAAAAGGAGAAATTTTAAATAATCAATATGATGATTATACATATTCTAAAGGAAATTATATAATTGTAAAATCAGGAGATAAATATGGAGTTATAACAAATACAGGAGAGGTAAAAATTCAGCCAACCTATGAAGAATTAAATTATGCATTTTCAGTATATTATATAGCAAAATTAAATGGTAAATATGGTATTATAAATACAGATAATACTGTTTTAATTCCATTAGAATATTTGAGCATGACATATTTGGAGGATAAAGACATTATAATAGCAGATAGAACAGAAACTGAAACAGTATTATTTGATAGCAACTTAACACAACAGTTAGCTGGAATATTTGTATATGAAGATGATTACATAAAAGCAAGAATTGCTGGAGAAGACAAATATTATACATATAAATTTGAAGAAAAAGATACAAAGGATGTATTAACTAAAAATACATTGTTTGTAAGTGAAAAAGATGGAAAATATGGATTTGTAGATAGTCAAGGAAATGTAGTAGTAGATTATGCATATGATGAAGCACTAGAACAAAATATTTATGGTTTTGCAGCAGTTAAATTAAATGGACTTTGGGGTTCAATAGATAAAGGTGGAAAATTAGTTCTACAACCACAAGTAAACCTTGATAATAGCATTTACATAGATTTTATACGAGAATGGCATTTAGCAGATGAAGGAATATATTATACAAAGTAGAGATAAACTAAGGCATACATAATTAAAGCAGTTATATAATAAAATATATAACTGCTTTGGAATTTATAAGGGCAATATATTAAAAGAAATTTATGGTAAAATAAGAAAGGAATTACAAATGAGAGTATTATGTGGAACAGATATAATTGAAATAGATAGAATAAAAAAATCTATAGAAAGAAGCGGAGACACGTTTTTAAAACAAATTTACACACCGAAAGAAATTGAATATTGTGAGAATGGAAAAAATGCTAAGTATTCACATTATGCAGGTAGATTTGCAGCAAAAGAGGCAATATATAAAGCAGTATATCCATTATTAAAAGAAAGATTTGAAATAAGTTGGCAAAATGCACAAGTAATAAATGATGAAAATGGAAATCCAAAAGTAGAGTTTATAGGAATAGAATTTAAAGAAATAAAAAATATTGATATAA
>CANQXC010000021.1 GCA_947627785.1 uncultured Clostridia bacterium
TTTTCTGGAACATCTTTAAGAACAACAGCATTTGCTCCAATTTTAGCATTATTTCCTATTGTTATATTACCAAGTATTTTTGCACCACAACCTATTAATACATTATTTCCAATTGTAGGGTGGCGTTTTCCTTTTTGTTTTCCTGTACCGCCAAGAGTTACACCATGAAACATAGTTACATTATCCCCAATAATTGTAGTTTCTCCAATTACAACACCTGTTCCGTGGTCAATAAATAAGTTCTTTCCAATTATTGCACCGGGATGTATTTCTATTCCTGTTTTTCTTTTAGCTTTTTCACTAATATATCTAGCAATTAGAAAATGTTTTTTCTTATAAAAGTAATGTGATATTTTATAATAAAGTAGAGCCTTGAAACAAGGGTATAAGAATATTTCTAAATTACTTGTTAGTGCTGGATCTTTTTCTCTTATTATATTAATTTGTTCTTTAATAAAGTTCATAATAATAATTTATTCTAGCAGAAAAAAATGTGTGTCAATGATTATAAAGATATTTAAATAATTGATAATTTATGTAAAGTATGATATAATATAACTGTTATATGGTTGTAGAAACCAATAGGCAAATATGCTTGGAGGTTTCTAACCTCCAAGTAAATATGAGGAGGTATATAATGTTTAACGTATCAATCCCTACAATTTCCGATGAAGAATTAATGAATCGGTATTCACACATTAAGCCGGTTATTAATATTGATGGGAAATTACACTATTTTAGAGAGTACACACTCGAAGAATTAAAGTACAGGAGCTATATGTGGAACTATGCAGACGATGTAAGAGAAGAAGTAAGCGAGAAATTAGTGCCTTTGCAAGGCAAAGATTTTGTTTGCTTACATCCGTACGGAGCCTATGTATTTTTCAAACCAACAGTGGCACAAGTGCTGGCACAGATTGATAAAAATTTAATTCATCAAGTTAAGGCATTTGAGATTACTGCTGCTCCCAAAATAGCATTTGATATTGCATTTTCAAGTTTTAAGTCAATTGCTCTCGAGAATGGGTTTCATGTATCAAACGTTAGGTTGTACGTGGAAAAGAAATGAGATACGGCAAAAATCGGTGTAGTTTAAAGCTACACCGATTTATATGATATAATGTTATTGAAAGAATAGGAGAATATAATGATAAAAAATTTTGAAGAATTATATAAAAAAACAGATAATCCGTTAAGAGAACAAACACTAGAAACATTATTACAATTAAAAGTAAAATATGTGACATATAGAAACCTTGTAACACAATATAGTAAAAACAAGAAAAACAAGGTAAATAGAGAGGGTTATAATAGTAGAGGCGAACTGTATACTGCATTATTTGAAACTTGGAAAAATGGAATTTTAAGTTTAAATAAACAGCAAATATCAAGACTAAAAGAAAAAGGAAGTTATGGCGGAAAAATTTATGAGTTATTTGATTGTTTATCTAAAAATGCTGGAAAAAGTGATACATATGCTGATTGCCAAAAAATTTTAAGAAATAATCCTATAATAGATAAATATTGCTGGGATAAATATGTAGTAGGCAATTCTTCTTATGTTCATGTCTATTCAAGAGAATTAAGGGGAAAACAAGAGGAATATATGGAAATAAAACATAGATTATATTTAAATCCTGAACCAGATGATATGTATAATCTAATAGGGCGTTTTACATATAAAGCATTAAAAAAGAAAATAGCGTTTTATTATAAATTTGATGATGATGACATAAAAAGTAGAGATGATGAAATTGTACTATATGCAGATGATAATAATTTGTTTGATTATCTAAATATTTTAGAAGAAATAGCAAAAGAAAAACCAGAAATAATAAAAAGAATGAAAAAACCTCCTATGATGACAGGACATATTGAAAATTGGATAGGCTATGCATCTGAACCACAAGATGATAATTCATATAATAATATTGTTGCAAGTGTAATTAACGAATCATTAAAAGATATAAAAGGTGAGAAATCTTTAGAAGTTCAAAAGATTTTACTAAGAGATAATATTACTAGAAAAATGCACAAATTGGGGTATGATAGTAGAAATATATGCTTTAATGAAAAAATAAAAGAAAGAACGTTAAATGAAAGATAATAATAAAAATAAATAAAGTTTAAATTTTTTATATTTTATAAAAAGAAAAAACTTACGAAACTGTTATAAGTTCGTAAGTTTTCTTAAATTTGGAGCCGCTAGGGAGAATCGAACTCCCGACCTACAGGTTACGAATCTGTTGCTCTACCAACTGAGCTATAACGGCATAAAGATATTATAAAGTAAAATAAATTAAAAGTCAATAAAAATAATATCTTTCCAAAAAAATAAATAATTACCAGAAATTTGCATATAATACAAATTGTGAGGTATATATGAGAAAAAATAATATTGATGTTGAACTTGTAAAATGTATATTGAAAACAAGGAGAGATTTGGAAGTTGCAAATAAAAATTTTGAGCAAGCAGAAGGAGATTTAATTGATTATTATTTATATCAAATAAAAGCAAATAAAGCAAAATTGGATTATTTAATTAAAGAAGTCAAGCAAAAGGGATTTTCATTAGATATGATAAGTGAAATAGAACTAAGAATAAGTTAATGGTAAATTGATTTGAAACTTAAATTGTAATATTTGTCCAATGTGAAACATAACTATGTAAATATAGGAGGGATTACATTGGACATAAATCATATACTAATAATTTCTGGATGTATATTAGGAATCGCTGTAATAGGAATAATTTTTAGAATAAATGTATTAAAAATTATAAAATTAATATTTAATTCAATACTAGGCGGAGTTTTAATTTATGTTATTAATCAAATAGGTGTATCTTTTGGTTTACACATAGGTTTAAATGTTATTACATCAATCTTTATAGGTATATTTGGAATACCAGGAGCAGTCCTCTTAATAATAATAAAAATATTTTAAAAAATATGTAAAAAAATGTTTACTTTTTTAGAATTATAATATAAAATATATCAAGGCAATAAATGTAAAACAAATGAAAAACAAACGGAGGGATTTTCAAATGAAAATATTAATGTTAACATGGGAATATCCACCAAGAATAGTAGGTGGAATAGCTAGAGTAGTGCACGATTTATCAAAAAGACTTATAAAAGATGGTCATGAAGTAACCGTTATTACATATAAAGAAGGAAATGTACCATATTATGAAAACGATAAAGGCGTAGATGTATATAGAGTAGACAATTATATGATTAATCCAAACAATTTTATTGATTGGATTATGCAGTTGAATTTTAATATGATTGCTAAAGCAAATGAATTAATTGCAGAGAAAGGAAAGTTTGATGTAATACATGCACATGATTGGCTTGTAACATATAGTGCTAAAACATTAAAAAATTCTTATGGAATTCCGTTAGTAAGTACAATACATGCAACAGAAGCAGGTAGAAATAGTGGCATTCATGATGAAACACAAAGATATGTTAATGATACAGAATGGCTATTAACATATGAATCATCTGAGGTAATAGTAAATAGTAACTTTATGAAAAATGATTTGCAAAGACTATTTGGTCTACCTTATGAAAAAATAAATGTTATACCAAATGGAGTAAATGTAAATTCATATGTAGGAATAGAAAAAGATTATGAATTTAGAAGACAGTATGCAGCAGATAATGAAAAAATAATATTATTTATGGGAAGACTTGTATATGAAAAAGGTGTTCAACATTTAATTTCTGCAATGCCAAAAATATTAAATGGATATCATGATTCAAAATTAATAATTGCTGGTAGAGGCGGAATGATAGATGAATTAAAGGCACAAGTTGATAGTTTAGGTTTAGGACAGAAGGTATATTTTACAGGTTATCTAAATGCAAAACAAGTAGCTAAGATGTATAAATGCGCAGATGTTTCAGTATTTCCAAGCACCTATGAACCATTTGGAATAGTTGCATTAGAGGCAATGCTTGCAGGTGTTCCAATAGTAGTATCAGATGTAGGTGGATTAAATGAAATAGTTGAACATGGTGTAGATGGAATGAAGAGCTATGCAGGAAACCCAAATTCACTTGCAGATTCAATATTAGCTTTATTACTAAATCCAGAGCTTTGTGATAGAGTAACAAAACAAGCAAAAATAAAAGTAAAAAATGAATATAACTGGGGCAAAATTGCTCAAGATACATATTTTACATATCAAAAAGCAATATGTCAAACAATGGCAGAACGACAAGCAAATCAAATCGCACAAGAAAAAGCAAAAAAGGCAAAGAAAGCAAAAGGAACAGAAAACGAAATTACAAATTTATTATCATTCAAAAAACGTCAAGCATATGCTTAAAAGTAGAAAGGAACGTGTATTAATATGTATGTATATGATGAAGCGAATAATTTAGCTAAAGCAATCCAAGAAAGTAAAGAATATTTAGAGTATAAAAAAGTTAAAGAGGAATTAACCTCAGATCCAGAGATGAAGAAGAAAATAGATGATTTTGAAAAAATAAGATATGATGTTCAAGTAATGTCTTTTCAAGGAAAAGAAGATCCAGAGAAAATGAATAAATTGCAGGAAATGTATAACATATTAAACACAAATAAGAAAATAAAAGATTATTTTGATATAGAAGTACGTTTTAATATAATGCTTGCAGATGTGAATAAGATAATAAGTGAGTCTGTAAAAGATTTAATATAAACTAAAAATTTGATTATTAAAAGCCCCCTCATTATAAAAATGAGGGGGCTTTTAAAACCATAAGATGCATTAAGAAAAAACATAATCTTTAATATAAGTTGGTGGATGAGTATACTTAAATCCATTCTCCATATCTTTTTATATATATCTTCTTTGCAACACTTGCAACAACACAATAGAATAGTGCAATAGCAAACATTATGAAGATAGCGTTTATACCAATTGGGACAAGTCCTATAGCTTTTCCTAAAGCAGTGTAAGGTATAAATAGTGAAATAATCATAATAAGTATAGAAGAGAAGAGTACAGGCTTACTTGGTTTACTACCTTTAAAAGGACTCTTGGCAGTTCTAATAATATACATTCCAAGTAAGTTAGAAATTATACTATACGTAAACCAAATAGATTGAAATGTAGCTGCGCTTCTAATTCCAAAACCAAACCAAACAAATGCAAATATAATTAAATCAAAGGCTGAACTTAAAGGTCCCATGAAAAACATAAATTTTTTCAAACTATCTATATTAAATTTTTTAGGTGTTTGTAAAGGTTCATCATCAACATTATCAAAAGGTAAAGTCATTTGACCAAAGTCATATAAAACACCTTCTACTAATAATTGAATTGGTGTTTCTGGCAAGAATGGTAATAGTACACTTGCGAACATAACTGAAAGAACCTCTCCAAAGTTAAAACTTGTTGCCATTTTTATATATTTCATTAAATTAACAAATGTTCTTCTTCCTTCTGTTACACCATCTAATAACACGTTTAAATCTTTTTCTAACAAGATTATATCAGCAGATTCTTTTGCAATATCAACGGCTGTATCAACTGAAACACCGACATCAGAATTAATAAGAGAAGGGCTATCATTAATTCCATCTCCCATATATCCAACAGTATTTCCAGATTCTTTTAAAAGACGAACTATTCTTGCTTTTTGAATAGGTGAAAGTTTAGCAAAGATATTTGTATCCCTTAGATGCTTTAAAAGGGCCATGTCAGTTAATTTATCTACTTGGCTTCCTATAACAATTCTTTTAGAATTTATACCAACTTTTTGACAGATACATTTTGTAACCTCAACATTATCTCCTGTTAAAACAATAACACGTATACCTGCATTGTTTAGCTTTTCTATTGATTCTTTTGCACTTTCTTTAGGTGGATCTAAGAAACCAATAAATCCCATTAAAACCATATTGCTTTCATCAGACACATCGAAATTTTCCAATTTTCCAATGTTATTCTTTTGACAAACAGCAACAACTCTTAGGCCTTCTTCATTTAATTGTTTACTTATTTCTTTTATGTGATTTTTAATATCTCGAGTTATTGTGCTTACTTGTCCTTTATAATCTACTAAAGTACAAATATTTAAAATTTCCTCAACTGCACCTTTTGTAATCATTTGTTTTTTAGCACCATCATCTAGTACAACAGATAAACGTCTACGAGAAAAATCAAAAGGAATTTCATCAATTTTTTTATAGAGAGCTTTAAATTTTTTCATTCCTTGTTTAAGTCCTCTTGCGATAACCGCTTCATCAATATTTCCCTTTAAACCTGTTTGGAAATATGAATTAAGAAAAGCATGTTTTAAAACACGAATATCTTCATCACCATTTATATCTAAATATTTTTCAAGAACAATCTTGTCCTCTGTTAATGTTCCTGTTTTATCTGTACAAAGAATGTTCATAGCTCCAAAGTTTTGTATAGAATCTAATTTCTTTACAATAGTTTTCTTTTTTGACATTCTAACAGCACCTTTGGATAAACTAGAAGAGAGGATAACAGGCAATAGTAATGGGGTAATACAAATAGCAATTGCAACTGCAAATGTAAAGGCAAGTATAGAATCATGTTTCCAAGCATTTAAAATAAATACAATTGGAATTATAATAATCATAAAATGTATTAATAATTTACTAATGTTTTCAATTCCTTCTTGGAATGAAGATTTAGGTTTTCCATTAGAAAGGGTATGGGCAACTTTACCAAAATAAGTATCATCTGCAGTTTTTATAATAACTCCTTTTGCACTTCCTGAAGCAACATTAGTTCCCATAAAACAAATTGTATCTAAATCTGCAATATTTGCAATATCTTCCATTGAAAGGCTAGAATCTACGGTCTTTTTTACTGTATCAGATTCACCAGTTAAGGCAGATTGTCCAACATATAAATCTTTTGCTTCAATAAGCCTTAAATCTGCTGGAATCATGCTACCTGCAGATAATAAAACAATGTCGCCAACTACCACTTCTTTTATGGGAATTTGATATTCCTGACCATTACGAATTACTGTTGCATTAGTTGCAACTAATTCTTTTAGTTTTTCTGCAGCTTTATTAGAACGATATTCCTCAAAAAAATCTAATAAAGTGCTAGCTGTAACTAATACTGCAATTACTATAATATTTGCATAACTTGGAACCTCAGATAAATAAACGTCTGTATATAAAAGTATAAGAACAATGCCAAGTAATATACAGTTAAATGGAGAAAGCAAGCTTTCAATAAAATAATTATACCATTTTTTAGGTTTTGCTTGTGTTATTTCATTTGGACCATATTTGCGAAGCTTAGCTGTTGCCTCACTAAATGAAAGTCCTTCTTTACAAACTTTATATGTTTTAATAAAATCATTCTTTGACATAATACATTCTTTACCATATAGTTTTGCTACGTTAACTTCTTCTTTTTGATTTACCATAAAATTTTCACTTTCCTTTTTTATAATCTATCTTACTATTATACCATAAAATGAGGAAAAATATAGATTTATAGCTAAAATATGTGTAAAAAATATTGGAATTTGAGATGTTTTAATATAAAAATTTAAAGTATTTTTATAAAATAAGTTGTTTTATTTTATAAAATTATATATAATAAGTAAACAAATTGGTTAAAACTATAACATAAGAAACTGAAAATGAAAAGTTCCAGAAGGGAATGATAAACATTATGGATAAAGAAAAAGCAAAAAAAAGAATAGATGAATTGAATAAATTAACACGGATATTATGCTACAAAGTATTATGATGAAGATAAACCAGAGATAAGCGATTTTGAATATGATATGTTAATGAATGAACTTAAAAATTTAGAAAGAGAATTTCCAGAATTCATATCTGAAAATTCATTAACGCAAAAAGTTGGAGGAACAGTTAAAGAAGGATTTGCAAAAGTAGAGCACGAAGTTCCACTTCAAAGTTTGCAAGATGTATTTTCATTTGAAGAAGTGCGAGATTTTGGTGTGAGAATGAGTAAAGAAGATGAAAATGTAACATATGTTGTAGAAACAAAAATAGATGGATTATCTGTAAGTCTGGAATATAAAAAAGGTGAATTTGTAAGAGGAGCTACAAGAGGAAATGGACAAGTTGGAGAAGATGTTACAGACAATTTAAAAACAATAAAAAATATACCTAAAAAACTAAAAGAACCAATTGATATAATAGTTCGTGGAGAAGTATTTATTGGAAAAGAAGATTTTGAAAAACTAAATGATAAATTAGATGAAGAAGAAAAATTTGCAAATGCTAGAAACTTAGCAGCAGGTTCACTTCGTCAATTAGATAGTAAAATTGCAGCTGAAAGACCATTAGATATATTTATATTTAATGTTCAAAAGAGCGAGGAAAAACGCTTTACATCACATTATGAATCATTAATGTATTTAAAAGAGATAGGATTTAATATTAATCCTGTAATAATTCCTTGCAATACATTAAAAGAAGTGGAAAATGCTATTGAAAAAATAGGAAATGAAAGAGAAAATTTAAATTTTGGAATAGATGGTGCCGTTGTAAAAGTTGATAATTTGGAGTTAAGAGAAAAAATAGGAACAACTTTTAAAACACCAAAATGGGCAGTAGCATATAAATATCCACCAGAGCAAAAAGAAACAACACTAAAAGATATTGTATGCCAAGTTGGTAGAACAGGAGCATTAACACCAATGGCAATATTAGAGCCAGTTGTTGTTGCAGGATCTAAAATTTCAAAAACAACATTGCATAATGAAGATTTTGTAAAGGAAAAAGATTTAAGAATAGGTGATAGAGTAATAATCCAAAAAGCTGGAGATGTAATTCCAGAGATTGTACGAGCAATTCCTGAAAAAAGAACAGCTAAAGAAAAAGTTTTTGAAATGCCAGTAACTTGTCCTGTTTGTGGAGGACAAGTAATACGAATTCCAGGACAATCAGTTACAAAATGTATAGGAATAGAATGCCCTGCAAGAAACTTAAGAAATATAATTCATTTTGCATCAAAAGAAGGAATGAATATAGAAGGCTTGGGAGAAAAAGTAATAGAACAGCTAATGGATAAAGGATATATATCAAACATTACTGATATATATTATTTAAAGCAGGAAGATATTGCGAGCTTAAAAAAGAATGGTAAAAAATTTGCTGAGAACTTAATAAATGCAATAAATGCAAGCAAAAATAATAATTTGGATAGATTAATAAATGCACTTGGAATAGAACAAGTAGGAACAAAATCTGCAAAGATTTTAGCAAAGAAATTCAAAACAATGGATGAACTTTCAAAAGCAGATTTTGAAACACTAACATTTATTGATGATGTAGGAGAAATAACAGCAAATAGTGTAAGAGAGTTTTTCTTACAAGACCAAACAAAAGACTTACTTAAAAAATTAAAAGATGCAGGTGTAAATATGGTTTTACAAGAGGATGAAGAAACAGATAATAGATTTTTAGGAAAAACATTTGTATTAACAGGAACTTTAGAAAAATATACTAGAGATGATGCTGCAAAAATTATTGAAAAATTTGGAGGTAAAGTTTCTTCTTCTGTATCTAAGAAAACGTCTTTTGTTTTAGCCGGAGAAGATGCTGGAAGTAAATTAACAAAGGCACAGAGTTTAGGAGTACCAGTTATTTCTGAACAGGAATTTGAAAAAATGATTAATGGCGAAAATGAAGAATAAAAAAGATAACAGTTTATTGAAATATAGTTATTTTTATAAAGGTTTATAGGTAACCTTTTAAAAACCTAAATATGTTATGCAAGGAATATAAATTAAATGGAAGATTATACATTTGAAAGACTATGGAAGGAATTAAATGAAGGTTACCAAATATACTATACTTATATGAATAAAAGATATTTACTAACAAAATTAGATAAAAATTGTTATTCACGAGAATTAGTAAACAAAGACGAAAAAGGTCCACATCCAAGAAAACAAATAGTTACTTTAAAAGCTGTAAAGGAATTATTTGAATTTATGGAAGACATTGAATACAAGATAAATTAATTTTTTCTTCGTTTATAAAGTTTAAGTATTATAGGATTTTTTATTCTATAATACTAAGGTTTTAAAAATATATAAAGGGAAGGAATGGTTCTTATGATTAGAATAGGAATTCTAGGCTATGGAAATTTAGGGAGAGGAGTAGAACTTGGAATAAAGCAAAATTCAGATATGGAGCTTGTAGCAGTATTTACAAGAAGAAATCCAGAGAGTATAAAAACTTATGCAAATGTGCCAGTAGTTAGTATAGCAGATGTAGAGAACTGGAAAGATAAAATAGATGTTATGATTCTTTGTGGTGGTTCTGCAACAGATTTACCAGAGCAAGGACCAAAATACGCAGAAATGTTCAATACAATAGATAGTTTTGATACACATGCAAAAGTTCCAGAGTATTTTGCAAATGTAAATGAAAAAGCTATAAAAGGAAATAAAATTTCTATAATATCAGTTGGTTGGGATCCAGGCTTATTCTCATTAAATAGATTATATGCAGAAACAATATTACCAGAGGGAAATACATATACATTTTGGGGTAAAGGTGTAAGTCAAGGTCATTCAGATGCAATAAGAAGAATAAATGGAGTAAAAAATGCAGTACAATATACAATTCCAATTGATAAGGCTGTTGAGGCTGTAAGAGCAGGAAAAAATCCAGAATTGACAACTAGAGAAAAACATTTAAGAGAATGTTTTGTTGTTCTAGAAGATGGAGCAGATAGTAAAGAAGTTGAGCAAGAAATAAAAACAATGCCAAATTATTTCTCAGACTACGATACAGTTGTTCATTTTATAACAGAAGAGGAGTTAAAGAAAAATCATAGTGGAATGCCACATGGTGGATTTGTAATTAGAAGCGGAAATACAGGAAAAGAAAATGAAACAAAACAGATAATTGAATATTCATTAAAGTTAGAATCAAATCCAGAATTTACAGCAAGTGTACTTTTAGCGTATGCAAGAGCAGCATATAGACTACATAAAAAAGGTGAAAGCGGAGCAAGAACAGTTTTAGATATACCACCAGCAATGCTTAGTATAAAAAGTAATGATGAATTATTAAAAACAATAGTTTAATAAGCCCTACTTATTAACTTAGGGCTTTATATATGAATAGTAACAAAGAAAGGAATGAAGTTAAGTTGAAAGCAGTAATACAAAGAGTAAGTAATGCAAGTGTAACAGTAGATGAAAATGTAACAGGTAAAATCGGTAAAGGATTGTTAATTTTATTAGGAGTAGGACCAGAAGATACAGAAAAAGTTGCTGATGAAATGGTGCAAAAAATATGCAAACTTAGAATATTTATGGATGAAAATGATAAAATGAATTTATCTGTTAAAGATATAGATGGAGAAATACTGGTTGT
>CANQXC010000022.1 GCA_947627785.1 uncultured Clostridia bacterium
AATAATCCTATTGCAGGTTTTTTTATATTATATATTTTTTGTAAATATACATTAGCCATTTGTGCAAATTGTAATAAGTTTATTGGTTTGCAATTTGTATTTGCACCCGCATCTACTAACATTACTCCTTTTTTATATGATGGTAGCATTGGTGCCATTGCTGGTCTATCTACACCTTTTATTCTTCCTACAAGTAATGTTGCACCTGTAAGTAATGCCCCTGAATTTCCAGCAGATATAAATACATCTCCTTCACCATTTTTTAGCATTCCAAAACCTACAACCATTGATGAATCTTTTTTATGTTTTATTGCCTGTGTTGGAATATCTTCCATTGTTATTTCTTCTGTTGTATTATGTATTATTAGTTTATTAGAAATTTCTTTAATATTATTTTTTCCATATATTTCTTTTACTTTTTTGTTTATAATTTCTTCATTTCCTACTAATATTATTTCTGATTGTATTTCATTTATTGCTTTTACTGCTCCTTTAATAGTTGCATCTGGTGCATTATCTCCACCCATTGCATCTAATATTACTTTCATAATAATTCAATTCCTTTCTAGGTTATTTTTTGATGTTACTATTTTATTATTTTATTTATTAAAAATCAAGTATTATTAAAAGAAAATTTAAATTATAATATGATGATAAAATTGGTATAAAATAAAAATTCTGCAAGTGAAGTGGTTCTAACGAAGGGAGCATAAAAGTTCTAAGTAGCTTTTTTGGAAAAAGTTCCAAAGGAAAGGGTGCCAAAAAAGATACATAGAACTTATGCGAACCGGACGTTAGACAAACGAACTAAAGAATTTTTATTTTATACCAATTAGTTAATAAATTATATGAATTTTTATGAAAGAAAACACACTCTAGCAACATTCGTTGCTTGAGTGTGTTGGAAGTCATTCTTCCGGTTTTTCTGCTTCTTCTGTCTCTGGATACCTTTCGATTTGTTCAGATATAAGGCATGCATCAAATGACGCTTTACGATGCATAACCAGTTTATCTGTCCAAATCCTTTTCCCTTCTATGCAGCTGTCTTCATCCATGTGAACCTCTGCTGCATTTACGCTGCCATGAATGGTTGCTCCTTTTTGTACATACAGTACTCCTGAAATGTCTATATCTCCATAGTAGGTTGTACCCTTGCATATGTAGACATTCCCATACATCTTCCGTTTCATATTATGACCTCCATCATAAATTTGGGATATTATTATTTTATCACTAAATTCAAACATTTGCAAATTTTTCGGGAGTTTTTTCCTCCTCATTTTCTTGTCTTATTATTTTTTCTCTATTCTCTTTTAACCTTATATTATCTTTCGCTATTGTTATTAAAAGTTTTATTCTGTTTATCTGGTTACTTTCACTTGCACCTGGATCATAATCTATTGGAGCTATATTTGCTTCTGGATATTTATTTCTTATTGTCTTTATTACACCTTTTCCAACAACATGGTTAGGTAAACAAGCAAATGGTTGCAAACAAACTATGTTTGATATTCCATTTTGCATAAATTCAAGCATTTCAGCAGTTAGTATCCAGCCTTCTCCTGTTTGATTTCCTGGAGATAATATATCTTCTACTTTCTCTACTAGTTCTTCTATATTACATGGTGATAAATATCCTTTTTTAGAATTTTCTAATGCTTTTTTATAATCCTTTTCAATAGTATTTACAATTTTTAATGCCCATCCATATGCTTTTGCAGAAAATTTTGGTTCACCTAATAATCTCTGTTTTACAACTCCATTCATAATAACGTATTTTACAAATCCCATTAGGTCTGGCATTACAACTTCTGCTCCCTCTTTGTCTAGCAAATCATTTACATAATTGTTTCCAAATGGATGATACTTAATTAAAATTTCACCTACTATTCCTACTCTTGGTTTTTCTTTTGATGTATCTAGATCTATCTTTTCAAAATCCTCTACCATTTCATATAAGCTACTATTAAATTCTTTTATATCTGCATTAACAGATAGTTCTTTACATTTTAATAACCACTTTTCAAATAGTTTTTCTGTTTCTCCTTTATTTATTTCATATGCCTTATTTTTATATAATAATTTTTGTAGCAAATCTCCATAAATTACTGCTTTTATAAGTTTTCTAACTAAGCTTAATGTAATTTTAAATCCCTCATTTTTTTCTAATCCTACAAAGTTAAATGAAATTACTGGTATGTTTGGATAACCTGCATCTCTTAGAGCTTTTCTAATAAAGCCTATGTAATTTGTCGCTCTACATCCTCCACCTGTTTGAGACATCATTAAAGCTAGTTTATTTGTATCATACTCTCCAGATTCAACTTCTTCTATTAATTGTCCTATTGTTAATATTGAAGGATAGCATGCATCATTATTTACATATTTTAAACCTGTTTCTACTGTATGTGGCGTACATTCCCTTAAAAGTCTTACATTATACCCTTCTGATTTTAAAACATCTTCAAATAGTTCAAAATGTATTGGTGCCATTTGCGGAACAAGTATTGTATAATCCTTTTTCATTTCTTTTGTAAATTCAACTTTTTGTATTTCATATTTACCCACACATTGTGGTGTAATCTTAGACCTTTTATTCATACTAGCTATTAATGAACGGATACGTATTCTTATAGCTCCTAAATTATTTACTTCATCTATTTTTATTAATGTATACATTTTTCCAAAACTTGCAAGTATTTCTTCTACTTGATCTGTTGTTACTGCATCTACTCCACAACCAAAAGAATTTAATTGTACTAATTCTAAGTCCTTTTGATTTCCTACTACATCAGCTGCTCTATATAGTCTTGAATGGAATACCCATTGGTCAACTACTCTTATAGGTCTTTTTACTGTTGATAAATGCGCTATACTATCTTCTGATAGTACACATAACCCTAATGATGTTATCATAGTATCTATTCCATGATTAATCTCTGGATCTACATGATATGGTCTTCCTGCTAAAACTATTCCTTTTGTATGGTTATTTTTTATGTATTCTAGCGTTTCCTCACCTTTTTTTCTAACATCTGCTTTGTATGCTTGATATTCTTGCTCTGCCTTTTCTACAGCTTCCTTTATTTCCTTTTTTGTAAAATTATACTCCTTAAATTCTTCTAGTTCATATAACCTTTTAGCTAATGCTTTTTTATCAAATGGTAAGAATGGATTTAAAAATTTTATACCCTCTGTATTTAATTCCTCTACATTATTTTTTAAAACTTCTGAATATGATACTACTATTGGGCAATTATATTTATTATTTGCTTCTGCATCTTCCTGTCTTGAATACATCATACAAGGATAAAATATTGTTTTTATTCCTGCATTTATTAAACTTATTATATGTCCATGACTTAATTTTGCAGGATAACATACAGATTCAGATGGCATTGATTCCATTCCTTTTTCATATGTTTTTCTATCACTTTTTTCTGATAATATAACTCTGAAACCTAAGTTTGTAAATAATGTAAACCAGAATGGATAGTCTTCATACATATTAAGTACTCTTGGAATTCCAATTGTTCCACGTTTTGCCTTATCTTCATCTAATGGTTTATATTGGAATAATCTTTGATATTTATATTTATATAAATTAGGAATTTGAGTTTTACTCTTTTCTATTCCTGCTCCTCTTTCACATCTATTTCCAGATATAAATCTTTTTCCATTAGAAAATTCATTTATTGTAAGTAAACAATTGTTTTCACAGCCATGGCATCTTGTATGTACTACTGTAACATTTAGATTATCTAAGTCTTCATTTTTACATATTCTTGAAACATATTTTTTATCATTATTCAAATCAAATTCTTCTTTTGCTAAACATGCTATTCCATATGCACCCATAAGGCCTGCAATATCTGGTCTTATTACATTTTTCCCAACTATTAACTCAAATGCTCTTAAAACTGCATCATTATAGAATGTTCCACCTTGAACAACTATATAATCTCCTAATGTTTCAACATCTCTTATTTTCATAACTTTTTGAATAGCATTTTTTATAACTGAATAAGAAAGTCCTGCTGATATATCTCCTACACTATATCCTTCTTTTTGAGCTTGTTTAATTTTTGAATTCATAAATACAGTACAACGTGAACCTAAATCTACCGGTCTATTTGCCTTTATTGCTTCTTCAACAAATTCTTCTATCTTCAAATTTAAACTCTTGGCAAATGTTTCTATAAATGAACCACATCCTGATGAACATGCTTCATTTAGCATTATGTTATCTACTGCTCCATTTTTTATCTTTATGTATTTCATATCCTGTCCACCAATATCTACAATACTTGTAGCATTTGGCATAAATTTCTTAGCTGCTGTATAATGTGCAATTGTTTCAATTTCTCCAATTTCTAAATTAAATGCTGTTTGCATTAATTTTTCTCCATATCCAGTTGATCCAGCATATCTAATTACAGCTTTTTTTGGCAATACACCATACAACTCCTTTAACATTTCTATTACAGTTTGCAAAGGCTTTCCTTCATTATTTTTATATGAAGAATACAATAAATTTAATTCGTTATCTATTAATACTAATTTACTAGTTGTTGAGCCAGCATCTATTCCTAAAAAGCAATCTCCTGTAAATTTTGTTAAATCCTTTTTTGGAACATTATGTTTAGCATGTCTTTCTTTAAATTCTTGATATTCACTTTCTATTGTAAATAATGGTTTTAAAGCTTCTGATGATGTATCATGATAATTTTTTAATAATTCTATTTTACTTTTTAACTTTTCTACAGATGTTGGCTTATAATTAACAGAATCTAATGTTGCTCCTTTTGCAACAAGCAAATGTGCATCTTCTGGAATTATAATTTCATCTTTTTGTAAGTTCAAAGTTTCTATAAATCTTTTTCTAAGTTCAGATAAATAACTTAATGGGCCTCCCAAGAATGCAACCTTACCTCTTATTGGTCTTCCACATGCTAAACCACTTATTGTTTGATTAACAACAGCTTGGAATATAGAAGCTGCAATATCTTCTTTTGCTGCACCTTCATTTATTAATGGTTGTATATCTGTTTTAGCAAAAACTCCACATCTTGAAGCAATAGGATAAATTGTGTTATAGTCTTTTGCAAGTTCATTTAAACCTGGTGTGGTTGTATTTAACAATGTAGCCATTTGGTCTAAAAATGCACCAGTTCCACCTGCACAAGTACCATTCATTCTTTGTTCTATTGATTTTCCAAAATATATTATTTTTGCATCTTCTCCACCTAATTCAATTACTACATCAGTCTGTGGAATATACTTTTCAACTGTTCTTTTACATGCAACTACCTCTTGTATGAAAGGAAGTCCCAAAAATTCAGAAACTGAAAGAGCACCTGAACCAGTTAAGGCTATTGTCATATCGTATTCTGAAAATTTTTGCGTTAGTTCCTCTAAACAATTACATACAGTATTTTTTGTATCTGAAAAATGTCTTTTATATGTTGTGTATAAAACATCTAGCTTATCATTCATTACCACTATTTTTACAGTGGTTGAACCTACGTCTATACCTACGTGAATAATGTCTTTCATCTTTATTATCATTCCTTTCCATGATGTAAAAAGATTTGTATATTTATTTTTCCATTTTATGTATTTCTAATAGTATATATGCTACTAAACTTAACTAAATTCTTAATGTTGGACAAAAATATATTTAAACTCATATATATCTTTTAATAAAAATTAATATGTAAAGTTCTTATTTTACTTTGTGCTTTTTTAATCCTTGTATATTATAACATACTTTTGTCGTTTTTTGTAGATTTATTTTATTTTTTCATACTGAAAAAAATGTCAATAAAGGTTTAAGATTATTAGTGTTAGTATTAGTATTTGTATTTGCATAAAATAGCTGTGTTCATAATCTTAAATCTCCATTGACAACAATTTTAAATTTACATTTACATTACAATTAATGTGCTTTTCCTATTATTTCTTTTAAACTATTTATTTTATATTTTTCCATTTCACTTGGTAATTCTTCTATTATTTCTTTACATGCATAAGGATTTTTTAAATTGGCACTACCTATCTCTACAGCAGTTGCTCCTGCAAACATCATTTCTATTACATCTTTTGCACTTGATATTCCACCCATCCCAATAATAGGTATCTTAACTGCCTCATATACTTGGTAAACCATTCTTAAAGCTACAGGAAATATTGCTGGACCAGAAAATCCTCCCATTTTATTTGCTATTATTGGTTTTCTTGTTTTTAAATCTATTCTCATTCCTAATAATGTATTTATCATACTTATTCCATCTGCTCCACCATCTTCACATGCCTTTGCAATATCTACTATATTTGTAACATTTGGAGTTAATTTCATATATACTGGTTTTGTAGTTACAGATTTTACTGCTTTTGTTACCTCCATCGCAGATTTTGCTTCTGTTCCAAAACTCATCCCTCCATTATGTACATTAGGGCAACTTATATTTATTTCTATTATTCCAACTTGTTCCTCTTTATCTACTTTTTCAGCACAATATTTATATTCATCTACTGAAAATCCACTTATATTTGCTATAATAGGTTTATTAAAATATTTTTTCATTACAGGAAATTGTTTTTCTACAACAAAATCTATTCCAGGATTTTGCAATCCTACTGAGTTTATTAATCCAGCTGTACATTCTGCTATTCTAGGAGTTGGATTCCCAAATCTTTCTTCTTTTGTTGTTCCTTTCATTGAAAATGAACCTAATATATTTATATCATAAAAATCTTTAAATTCCATTCCATATCCAAATGTACCACTTGCTGGAATAACTGGATTATCTAATTTTATATTGCTTAAAGTAACAGATAAATCTGCCATTTTTCATCATTCCTTTCATTATTACCACATTAATTCTTCTTTCTTAAATACAGGGCCATTATAGCAAACTCTTTTTGGACCATTTTTTGTATTTATAGTACAACCCATACATGCTCCTATTCCACAGCCCATTCTTTCTTCTAAACTTAATTCCCCACTAGTTTCAATTAATTCATAAACTGCTTTTAACATATTCATAGGTCCACAAGTATAATAAAAATCGTAACCATTTAATGTTTTTATTATATCTGTTACAAAACCTTTTGTTCCATAACTTCCATCTACTGTTGATACATAAACTTCTACTCCTAAGTTTTTAAATTCTTGTTCATAGAAAACATCTTCTTTAGAATTAAAACCTAGCACAACAATTGGCTTTTTCCCTTCTTTTATCAATGCTTTGCACAAACCATACATAGGTGGAGTTCCGGACTCCGCCTCCAATTAATAATGGTCTTTCTTTACTTCTTCTTGTATCAAATCCATTACCTAAACCTGTTAATATATCTAAAATAGTACCCTCTTTTAAATTACTTAAAACCTCTGTACCTTCACCAACTACTTTATATATTATAGTTATTGTATTTTCATCATAACAACATATTGAAATAGGTCTTCTTAAATAAAATTTTTCAATTTCAATGTTTATAAACTGTCCTGGTTTTGTTATATAAGAAATATCACCCTCCAAAATCATTTCATAAACCAAATTTGCAATTTGTTTATTACTTCTAACTGTATACTTATATCTCTTATACATTATAATCCTACCTTTCTTTTATATTAGATAACTTGACATTAAAATATGTTTGATTAAATGCGGAACACAAACGACGCAAGACATAGCTTATTTTGTGTTCCAAACAAGGTTGCCAGAAACAAAAGTCATCATACACCTACCACAAACTCTTGCCCCATCAAAAGGTGTGCTTCTACCTTTTGATAAAAATGTATTTGAATCAATATTATATTCCTCTCTTAAATCAAATACTGAAATATCTGCTTTTTCCCCTATTTTTATTTCTGTACCTATACCAAATATTTTTCTAGCATTTGTATTCATTAATTCTATTAATTTTTCTAATGAGATTATTCCTGTTTTTACAAGATTTGTATATAATACTGGGAAAGAAACCTCTAAACCTACTACTCCCATTAAGCTTTTTTCTAATCCTTTGCTTTTTTCTTCTTTTGAATGTGGTGCATGGTCTGTTGCAATAACATCTATTGTTCCATCTTTTAAACCTTCTATTAATGCTTGTCGATCTTCTTTAGACCTTATTGGTGGATTCATTTTAAATCTTCCATCTTCTTCAAGACACATATCATCTAATACTAAATAATGTGGAGCAGTTTCGCATGTTACTGGTAATCCTTCTTTTTTAGCGTTTCTTATTAACTCTACACTTTCTTTTGTTGATATATGACATACATGATATTTACAACCAGTCTTTCTAACTAACTCTATATCTCTTTTTATTGGTTTCCATTCGCTTTCTGAACATATTCCTTTGTGGTTATGTAACTTTGCATATTCGCCTTTATGAATATATCCTCCTTCTAAAAGAGAGTTATCTTCACAATGTGCTGCTATCAATTTTCCTAAACTCTTTACTTTTTTCATTGCTTCTAACATCATCTCTTCTTTTTGAACACCTTTTCCATCATCAGAAAAGCCAACTACATTATCTGCCATTTCTGCTAAATCTGATAATTCATTTCCTTCTTCTCCTTTTGTTATTGTTCCATAAGGATACACATTAATTTTAGCAGTATTTTTTATTGCATCTAATTCTAACTTTAAGTTTTCTACTGAATCTGGAGTTGGTTTTAAGTTAGGCATTGCACAAATACTTGTATAACCTCCTCTTGCTCCTGCCATACTCCCTGTTTCAATTGTCTCTTTATATAAAAAACCAGGTTCTCTTAGATGAGTATGAACATCTATTAAACCTGGAAAAATATATAAATTATTTAAATCATAAACAACATTAAACCCTTGCTCTGAAATAGCAGGGGCAATATTTTCAATACAACCATTTTCTATACTAATATCACTTTTTTTAAATTCATTTTTCAGAAAAACTTGAGCATTTTTTAATAATAATTTCATATAATTTGTCCTCCTTTAAATACGAACCCTAGACAATAAAAACTATTCTTCTGATAACATATATCCTACTCCTCTAATAGTTTTTATATATTTATCATATCCATATTTTTTTAATGTTTTTCTTAGTTCACTTGTATATACCTCAACAACATTTGTTGTTGTAAATGAATTAAAACTCCATACTTTATCAAAAATTTGTTCTTTTGTTAATATTTTATTTTTTGATATAACTAAGTATTCCAATATATCAAATTGTTTTCCTTGCAAGAATATTTCTTCTCCATTTATTGTAATATTATGTTTTTGTGAATTTATTTTTAAATCTTTAAATTCTAATAATTCATCTTCATAATTACCCTTTGTTCTTCTTATTATAGCTTGTAACCTTGCTATTAGCTCTTCCACTTCAAATGGTTTTACTAAATAATCATCTGCACCATATCTAAAACCTTTAACTTTATCTGATACAGAATCTTTTGCTGTTAAAATTAATACTGGTGTATACACTTTATCTTCTCTTAACTTTAACAGTACATCATATCCAGACATTTCTGGAAGCATTAAATCTAAAATTATTGCATCATATATATTTTCTTTTGCATATGTATAACCTTCATATCCATCGTATGCTTGTTCTGTTTGAAATTCTTTACATATACATTGCTTGATTGTATCTGATAAAACTTTTTCATCTTCAATAATTAATACTTTCATATAAATTACCCTCTCATTTACTTGCCGTTTCTATACTGCCTTTTATTAATACTGTATCATACCCATCTGTTACCTTTACAGTATAATTATATGTTGTACCTGGTGTTAATTCTTTTATATCCCATGTATTATTTTCGCTTGGACCAAATGTCTTATTATTTATTATTAATGTATATTTTAAATTATCTTCATCGATATCTACTCCTGTTGCTACTATTGTTACTGTTGTTGCAGTTATATTTGTGGCTGTAACTTTAAGAGTTGGTTTATTATTTTCTGCATTTATTCCAAGTGTTTCACTTTTCGTTACTTTACCTGGTTGTTCCTCCCAATTATTTTGAATAGTTTCCTCTTGTACTCTTTCATCTTTAATTTGCGCATTTGTATCCTTAATTGCTTTATCCATATGACTCCATATGAAATCACTAGCTATATTAACCGTTACAGAAGTTATAATTAACAACATAATTAATGTTATTATTACTGCTACTAATGTTATACCTCTATTATTTGTCTTCATATGTTTTTTCTCTCCTTTACTTTATGTTCATTTTTTTATCATGTTTATTATATTTTGAGCATATCTATAAGCCGGGTTCTGTCTTGAACAGCCATTTATCTAGTATATATATTACTATATATATCAAGCCACCATTTTAGAAGATGACGAGCAGTCTTAACCTTCTTTTTAGGTGTTGCTCCGGATGGGGTTTACATTGACCTAATATGTCACCATATTAGCGGTAAGCTCTTACCTCACCTTTTCACCGTTACCTTGCTAGAAGCCAGAAATTAGAGGTCAGATATTATAAAATTATAAACTCATCTCTAATTTCTAACTTCCAGCAAGGCTGTTATTTTCTGTTGCACTTTCCTTGAGGTCACCCTCACTGGACGTTATCCAGCATCCTTGCTCTGTGGAGCCCGGACTTTCCTCATATAAATTCTTGCGAATTTTATACGCGACTGTTCGATATGCTCTATTCTTATTTTAATTGTTTTGATGTTTATTGTCAATACTAACAGCAAAAATACATTTAGTTTTATAAATTTCATAAATCTATCTAATATTAACTGTTATCTCTCCAAATCATTATCTAAATTATTATTTATGTTATTATTTATATCATTTGCCTCTATAATTGAATTTATGGCTCCTTTATAACAAGATTCATATTCACTATCTGTTATAAATCCTAAATTATTTGCTGATGTAGCTATGTGAAAGTTCCATGTTCTAACTTTCATACCATTTTTTTCATATCTATCAAGTATTTCTTGTAAATTTTCTCCTTCAGTTGTTTCTACATACCAACCTGTATCTGTAATAATATTTACAAGAGTTACATGATAGTCCAAGTCTTTACTAATATATCCAGTATTTCCTGTACCATCTGGTTTCTCTGAATATACTTGATTTTCTAATATATCTCCCACATTTGGAGTTTCGCCAATAACAATTGATTCCATATATCTTTTAGCTGCATATCTTTTAAACTTCTCTATCTTCTCTAATCTTTCTGCCTCTTCCTTCTCTTTTATTGCATCATTCTTTGTTTCTTCATTATCAGATGCTTCTTGAGTATTTTTATTTACTTCAGGT
>CANQXC010000023.1 GCA_947627785.1 uncultured Clostridia bacterium
ACCGTATTTATTTAAATCGACTTTATAGGAGTTAACAACTATTCCTTCTCTTTCCAATTTTTCTTTTTGCTTCTCTATTCCACCAAAAGCAAAATGTTTTGATAAATTTCCTTTGCTATCTACAACTTTATAGCAAGGATATTTATATTCATCTGGATTATTATGGAGAATATTTCCAACAACTCTTGCAAGTTGTTTATTCCCTAAATATTCTGCTATCTGCCCATAAGTTACTACTTTTCCTTTTGGAATTGTTCTTAAAAACTCATATACTTTTTCTTTCATCATTTTCTCCATAAACAAATTACTATTTAGTTTTATTTTTTCTTTAGCAAATCATGAATTATACTATTCTTAAACTAAAACATTGGGGCAAATAATCTTAAGACTGCTTGCCATATAGATTTTATAAATCCTGCTTTAACATCTTTATTATTTAATTCTTTACAATCTTTAAAAGTACTTTCAAAGTCGCTTAATATTTCCTTTATTTCACCAACATTTTCCATATAAATTCCATTTTCAAAATGAAGATATAAACTTCTGTAATCAAGGTTTATTGTTCCAACTACTGCCCTAATATCATCTGATAAAAAGACTTTTGAATGAACAAATCCATTTGTAAATTTATAAATCTTCACACCATTATTGTGTAACACTCTAAAGAATGATGTTGTTTGTGTATAAACTATTTTTTTATCTGGAATACCAGGTACAATTATTCTTACGTCAACGCCTCTTTTCGCAGCTCTGCAAAGTGCATTAACCATATCAGTATCTATTATTAAATATGGAGTCATTATATATAAATAATTTTTAGAACTACTAATAATATTAATATAAACATCTTCTCCAATTAAATCTTTATGAAGTGGTGCAACTCCATAAGGAATAACATAACCATTGTTTTTATTAGTATCATTAAAATTATACTTAAACTTAGTAATATCTTTATCTTCATTTATATTAGCATTCCATAAAGTTAGAAACATAACTGTCAAATTCCAAATAGCATCACCAACAATTTTTATTCCATTATCCTTCCATATACCTAGTCTACTATTAATATTTATATATTCATCACTTAAATTAACACCACCAGAAAAAGCTACTTTTCCATCTATAATGGTCATTTTCCTATGGTCTCTGTTATTCATAAATATTCCTCTAAAAGGACTTAACTTATTAAATGGTATACATTTTATATTATATTTAGCAAGCTCATTTGAGTAGTTCGTTGAAAGCATTGCAATACTTCCCATATCGTCATACATTATTCTAACATCTACACCCTGAGCTGCCTTTTCTTTTAATATTTCTAAAATACCATTCCACATAGTGCCTTCATTAATTATAAAATATTCCATAAATACGAATTTTTCTGCTTTCTTTAATTCCTTTAATAATTCAGGATAAAATTTTTCACCAAAATTATAATAAGTAATATCATTATTAGTACTTACAAAATAATTTGTTCTATTTATTAAATACTTAATATTATCTAATTTTTTATTATCTACTTCTTCTTTTAATTTTTCATCTTGAACTAAGTATTTACTATATTCTTTCTCATATTTAAATATGCCTTTTAATAATTTATTTTTAGAATAGCTTTTGCCTAAAGTAATTAGTAAAATAGTTCCAAATATTGGGAATATCAAAATTAATATTATCCATGGTAAATCATTTGAAAGTCTTGTGCTTTCTTTTAGTATTCCTAAAATAATTAAAATACTTGCAATCCTATAAATTAATGTAATTATTCCAAGATATTGAAAAAAGAATAATCTTATTACAATAGCAAATCCAAATTGTAAAATTACTCCTAGTGCAACTATTAAAACTCTTTTTACTGCATTTAACATAAACATAACCCCTTTATATGACTAATTTGTTATTATCTTTTTTATAATAGGTATTTTTTTCAAAATAATTACTACTATATAACTAAAAATAAATACTATAACTGGAAATAATATTATAAATACCCAAATATATGGTAATACTTTATATCCAATTTGAATTATAATAGGATGCACAAGATATATTCCAAGTGTATTTCCGTCCTATATTTGCAATTATTTTGTTATAGAAATGTTGCTTATTTGTATATTTATATGTAACTGCATATAACCCTATAATCATAATAGCCATGAATACTGAAGAATAATTAAACGAATCTGATACACGTACATTTGTAACTTTTGATATAAATATTCCTAGCATAAAAGATGCTAAACAACTCAAAATTGCTATTATAATTGCTAAAATTCTATTTTTATTTTTTGAAAATATATCTTTGTATTCAAATAAATATCCTCCTAGCATAAAATAGAAAATAAAAGTTCCATTATTAACAAAATTATATTTTTGGATAAATGGCATAATATAAATGTATAAATTCAAATTTAAGACATTATCTATAATTATTATGAATTTTTCTATTAGGTCTTCCCCAACAGTAAATACAGTAACAGCAATAAAGAAATAATTATATATTTTTTTATTATTATCATGTACAACTTTTAAAATTGGAAACATTAGATAAAGCATAATTAAGTTTTGTAAAAACCAAAGTGTTCCTGTATATTGATTACCTATTTTTACAGAAATCATCTCAATTATTACATCTTTTAAATTAATAATTTCTCCATCTATCCACTTTATAAATATTACATAAATAAAGCTCCATATCACTAATATTGAAAATATAGTAAATATTTTTTTCATATGTTTTTTCATGTCAAATTTCTTATTCATGATTAGGAACCCATTTACCAATATATATATAGGTACTCCCTCACATATTATCCTTAATAAAAACATTAAATATGTTTTTATATTTTCATCTCTTAAAAAATTAGTATGCCATGGTAATGTATGTAGCATAATTACCATAAACATAGCAATTGTCTTTATTAAATCAATATTATCATATCTTTTTTTACTATATTCTCTATCTATTGTCTCATCAGTATTTTCAATTTTTTTTATTTCAATAGCATTCATTTTTCCCTCTTCTAAAGTTTATTCACTATAAAACATATTTTATAATTTTTCTTTTGTCTTCTTTTCATTTTTTCGTACATATATCTTATTAAATATAGGTAACCACTAAAGTTACCTATATTCACATTTAAAACTTATATTGATTTTTGTCTGCCCTATCATCAAAATTTCTTTCATAATCTGTTGTTCCATAAAACCAATCTGTTTTTTTGTTTTTACCGCTTCCCTTTTTGCCAGTACTTAGTCCTATATTCATAACTGCAAGTAATGGTATTATTACTGCTATCAATGATATAAATAATGTTATATAATTTGCTGTTTGTGATGTTCCATTCATTATGGCTTCTATTGATTTATATGCATCTACTCCAAAATATGCACATTGAGCTATTAAGTATATTATTGCTCCTAACATATTTCTTTTTGCTATTAAAATTATACATACAAAAGTTACAAATAATAATACAACCTCAAACATAACATTCATTGGAACAATTGGAAAAGCTGTATCTGTAGAATACAATAACATAATCAATACTCTAAAAAACCAGAAAACTCCAGCAAGTGCTGTAATAAAATAACCAAACATCTTTTGTTCCTCCTTTTTTTATTAATTATTTACTTTTATTTTAAATGTTATTTAATAAAATGTCAATATTTTGTTGATTAATTTGTTTTGTTACTTTACACCTTTTTCTAATTCACAAATACTGTCTCTAACATATATAATTTATACAAAATTAAATAATAATTACATCCCTTTTTAGTAGGCTGTCTTTCACTACTCCTAAGCCTAAAAATTGTTTTTGATTGTATATACGATAAATATTGTCTTCATTATCAACTGATATTTTTACACCATTTAAAAATAACTCTGTTTTTCTATCATTTAAAATGATTTGACCTATTTGTTTAAAAGCACTTTCTATAGATATTATCTTTTCATTTACTAACTCTATGCCCTTTTCCTTTATTTCTTCAATTGTTACCGATTTTTCAATATTAAAATCATCTACTTTTATTCTACATAAGTTTTGCATAGTTCCTACTGTTTCAAGCTTTGTAGCAATATCTTCACATAAAACTCTAATATATGTTCCTTTTGAACACTCTGTTCTAAAAGTTATTACATCTTTTTTAAATTTTATTAGTGAAATATCTTTTACTTCTATCTCTCTAGGTTCAATACTTACGGTTTTGCCCTCTCTTGCATATTCATATGCTTTTTTCCCATCAATCTTAATTGCAGAATAAATTGGAGGTGTTTGCATTTGCTTTCCTACAAAAGATTTTAATACTGTTTCCAACTTTTCTTTAGTTAAACTTGGTACATCTTTATTTTCTATTATTTCCCCTTCTATATCTCCTGTAGTAGTTTTTTCTCCTAATTTTAATTCAGCAATATATGTTTTATTGTGTTCAATTAAATATTTAGAAATTTTTGTAGCTTGTCCTATTAAAATTGGAAGGACACCAGTAGCATTAGGATCTAACGTTCCTGTGTGTCCTATTTTCTTTGTATTTAATTCCTTTCTTAAAACATTTACTATATCATGTGAAGTATAACCTTTTGGTTTATTTATTATTAAAATTCCATTCATTCAAACTTTCCTCTTGTTATTCAATTTTATGTTAATAATCTTAAGTCCACAATAACATATTATTTCAAATTATTTTTACATTCCATTACAATTTTTTCCTTTGCCTTTTCAAATGGTAATGATATATTTCCTCCTGCTGCCCTTATGTGTCCGCCACCATTGAATAATAAACATATATCTGATACATTTACATAGTCATTTGACCTTAATGATATTTTATATTCGTCATCTCCTACCTCACGTAAAAATATAGATACCTCAACTCCTTCTATATCTCTACCCATTTCCACAATTCCATCATGGTCCTCGCTTTTTGTTTCTTCTTCATCTTTTCGTGTTATATATGTAAATGCAATCTTTCCATCTTCTAATAATTCTAGTCTATTCATTGCTATTTTTCTTAATTCAAACTTTTCTATTGGAACTGTTTGTAAAACTTTTTTATATATACTTGAAACATTAACTCCTCTATTTAAAAGCTCTGCTGCAAATTCAAAGGTCTCTGCCTTTACACTTTGATATTTGAAACCACCTGTATCTGTAATTATTCCAGTAAGTAAACATGTTCCTATTTCTTTAGTAATCTCTATACCTAATGCTTTTAATACTATTATTAATATTTGGCAACATGCTGGTGCTGTTGGATTCACATAGTTATAATCTGCAAACATTGTATTTGCTTCATGATGATCTATTGAAATTTTGCTATTTGCATCTTCAAAATAATTTGCAAATCCATTTAGTCTCTTTATGTCACCACAATCTAATGCTATTGCTAAATCGTAATTTTCATTTCTCCCTTTTTCTTTTATTTCTTCAGCAGATGGTAAAAAAGCATATGTTTTTGAATACTTTGGTATAACCACATCAACATCTTTTCCTATCTGCTTTAATCCTATATACATTGCTAAACTACTTCCTATTGCATCTCCATCAGGAATATCATGTGTTAATATAACAATATTCTTAGCATTATATATTTCATCTTTTATATTATCTAAAGTCATTATTACCTCTCATTTCCGCCAAAATTGGCTCTTTTCTTTTTGGTTACTCTTCTGGCTTTATATCCTTCATTATTTTTTCTAGTATTGAATCTATTCTTTCACCATATACTAAACTTTCATCTAACTCAAATACTAATTCTGGCGTTACTCTTAAGTTCATTTTTTCAGCTATTCTACTTCTCATAAATCCGTGAAGCTGCTTTTAAACCTGCAAGTGTTTGTTTTACATTCCTTGAATTAATTATACTAACACTAACTCTAGCATATTTTAAATCAGGTGATGTTTTAACTTTTGTAACACTTATCATGCCTGTAACATTTGAGTTTTTAACCTCATAATTAATTATATTGCTCAATTCTCTTTTTAATTCCTCATTTACTCTAGCCATACGGTTAGAATTATTACTTTTTTGCATCTTTCACTCTCCAATTTCTTAAAAATTTTTATGAAATTTGACATAGCAAGATGCCTAATTTCATTCGTTTTATTTGATTTGCTCCATAATAAAAGCCTCAATAATGTCTCCCTCTTGAATATCATTAAAGTTCTCAATTTGAATTCCACATTCATAACCTGCTGCAACTTCTTTTGCATCATCCTTCATTCTCTTTAATGAAATCAATTTGCCATCATGTATTACAACATTATTTCTTAATACCCTTACTCCTGCATTTCTAGCAACTTTTCCATTTGTTACATAGCATCCTGCAATTGTTCCTACATTTGAAATCTTAAATGTTTGTCTTATTTCTGCATTTCCTATAACTACTTCTTTATATACAGGATCCAACATTCCCTTCATTGCGGCTTCAACATCTTCAATTGCATTATAAATTACTGAATATTGTTTTATTTCTACTTGGTCTTTTTCAGCCATATCTTTAGCTATTGGTTCTGGTCTTACATTGAACGCAATTATTATAGCATTTGAAACTTTTGCAAGTGTAACATCTGTTTCTGTTACTGCACCAACATTTGCATGTATTACTTTAACTTTAACTTCATCATTAGATAATTTTTCTAATGATTGTTTTACCGCTTCTACGGAACCTTGAACATCTGCTTTTACAATTATATTTAATTGTTTTAAGTTTCCTTTTGCAATCTGATTGAATAAGTCATCTAATGTTACTCTATTTGTAGCATTTAGAGCTTTATCTCTTGCTTGACGTTTTCTCTTCTCCATTAAATGTTTAGCTGTTTTTTCATCTTTTACTTCATAGAATGTTTCTCCAGCCTCAGGTACCTCTGTAAATCCTGTTATTTCAACTGGTGTAGATGGTCCTGCTTTCTTTAACTTTTTGCCTTTTTCATCTGTCATTGTTCTTATTCTACCTATTGTAGAACCTACAAGTATTGTATCACCTACATCTAATGTACCACGTTGTACTAACATCGTTGCAACTGCACCTTTTGATTTGTCTAGTTTTGCTTCTATTACAACACCTTTGGCTTGTTTATTTGGGTTTGCTTTTAATTCCTTCATATCTGCAACTAGTAAAACCATTTCTAATAATGTATCAATATTTTGTTTTTTCTTTGCAGAAATTGGAACAAATATTGTATCTCCGCCCCATTCTTCTGGAACTAATTCATATTCCATTAATTCTTGTTTTACTCTATCTATATTTGCACCTTCAACATCAATTTTGTTTATAGCAACTATAATTGGTATACCTGCTGCTTTAGCATGATTTATTGCTTCAACTGTTTGTGGCATTACTCCATCATTTGCTGCTACTACAAGAATTGCTATATCTGTAATTTGTGCACCTCTTGCACGCATTGCAGTAAATGCTTCATGTCCTGGTGTATCTAAGAAGGTTATTTCTCTATCTTTTACTTTTACCTTATATGCACCAATATGTTGTGTAATTCCACCTGCTTCTCCTTCTATTACATTCGTTGACCTTACAGCATCTAAAAGTGATGTTTTACCATGGTCAACATGTCCCATAACTACTATTACTGGTGGTCTTGGTAATAAATCTTCTGGTCTATCTTCACTATCATCAAATAAGATATCTTCATCTGTTACAACTTCTTTTTTAATAGCTGTAATTCCAAATTCTTGTGCTATTAAAAATGCTGTATCAAAGTCTATTTCGTTATTTATTGTTGCCATTATTCCATAACCAAATAACTTTTTAATAATTTCACTACTAGTTTTCTTTAATTCAGTACTTAAATCCTTTACTGTAATTGTCTCTGGTATTGTTATTTCAGTCAATTGGAATATTTTTTGTTTATTTCTTTCTTCCTGATTATTATTCTTCTTTTTACTTTTCTTTCCTCTAGCAGTTGTTAAATCATAGTAATCTAACATAGAACCTTCATCAAACATTCCAGAAAGTCCTCTTTCTTGTTTTAGATCTTTTAATTTATGACTGCTAATCTCTTCATAATTATTTCTTCTATTTCTGTTCTTTTTTGTTGTTCTATTCTCATCGAACTTACTATTATTCTTTTGTTTATCTATTGCTTTATTTGCATATTCCCTTACATTCTCTTTTTCACCAATATCGGTAGACATTATATTCTTTATATTTTTCTCTATTCCTCTTTCATCTAAACTTCTATTTTGTCTATTATAATTATTATAATTTCCACCATTATTTCTATTATTAAATTGTCTATTATTACCTTGTTGTCTATCTTTATTAAAATTATTATTGTGGTTGTTGTAATTATTTCTATTGTTGTATTCTCTGTTATTATTGTTATTTGAACCAAAATTTTTATTACCATTATTAAATTGTCTTCTTTGACCATTATTACCATTTTGATTATTATAATTTTGGTTATTGTTATGATTTAGATTATTATGATAATTTTTATTTTGGTTATTAAAATTTCTATTTTGATTATTATTTGCATTTGTATTGTTATTTTGTGCATTTTTTACATTTTCATTCTCTTTTGTTTCTTGAAATTGTATTTCCCTCTTAGCTTCTGACACTACATTATTACTTTCTTTTATAGGCTGAGCAGCTTTTTCTGGTTTTGGTTCTACCTTTGGTTCATCCTTTTTACCAAATAATTCACTAACAGTAAGAGGTTTTGTTGGTTTATTTCTATATACAATGTTATAGTCTTTATTTTTACCACGTTCTACTATTCCAACATCTTTATTAATACTATTATTTTGCTTCTTTTCCTTTTTAATAATACCATCGTCTTCCTCTACTATCACCTGTCTTCTAATTATTACTGGTTCTTCTTTTATTTCTTTTTTAGGTTTGTTTTCTTTTACCTTCTTCGTTTTTTCTTCATTTTTTGGCATAGTATTACTTTTAGAATAACTCTCTTCAATTCTTTTTGCCTCAACCTCTTCAACTCCACTTAAATGTGATGTTGCTTCTATTCCAAGTGATTTTGCTCTCTCTAGAATTTCTTTACTTGATACTCCTATTTTTTTTGCGATTTCATGAATTTTTATTTTATTACCCAATAATATCACCTCCTATTTGACTTTTTTTAATAACATTACTCTGTGCTAGCTTTATCAATAATTACACCCCTTATATCTTCATAAATTTTTTTATCTATATTTGTTTTTAAAACTTTGAATACTCTATTTGCTTTTATTTCTCTATCTAAACATTCTTGCTTATTACATATATATGCTCCTCGTCCATCCATTTTTCCTGTAGTATCTACAAAAACTTTATTATCTTTAGTTCTTACAATTCTAATCATTTCATATTTATTTCTTTTTGCATTACAACTCATACACTTTCTTTGAAATGCTTTTTTCATTATTCATCCGTTCCTTCTTCTTCAATTATGTCTTTTGCTTCTTCTTTTTGAGCTTCTTCATATTTCATTAATTCTCTATATTGTGTTTCACTCTTTATATCTATTTTCCAGTTTGTAAGTTTAACAGCTAATCTAGCATTTTGTCCACCCTTACCAATTGCTAATGATAATTCTTCATCTGGAACTATAACTTGTGCAAATCTTTCTTCCTCCTTTATATCTATTGCCATTACATGAGCTGGTAATAATGCTGAAGATATAAATATTGCTGGATCTTCATTCCATTCTATAACATCTATCTTCTCTCCGTTCATTTCGTTTATTATATTTTGTATTCTTATACCTTTTGAACCTACACAAGAACCTACTGGATCAATATCTGGATTTTTTGAATATACTGCCACTTTACTTCTATTACCTGGATCTCTTGATACTGCTTTTACCTCTATTAAACCTTCATAAATTTCTGGTATTTCCAATTCAAATAGCTTTTTTATAACATCTGGATGACTTCGTGTTACTAATACTTGTGGTATACCTTTTATACCTTTTTCTACATTTAACACATATGCTTTTATTTTATCATTTACTCTATATCTTTCTGTTGGAATTTGTTCTTTTAATGGCATTATTCCTTCTAACTTTCCTAAATCTAATATAACTATTCCTTTATCAGATTTTTGTACTATTCCTGTTACAATTTCTCCTTTTCTCTCATTATACTCGTTAAAAACCATATTTCTTTCTGCTTCTCTAACCTTTTGTACTATGTGTTGTTTTGCAGCTTGTGCAGCTATTCTTCCAAAATCTTTTGGTTTTGTTTCAATATTTATAATATCCCCAATTTGTGCTTTCTTCTCTATTTTTTTAGCAGCATCTAAAGAAATTTGTAAATTATCATCGTCAACTTTCTCTACAACCTCTTTTTGTGCATATATATGAATTTCACCTGTTAAACTATCCATCTCTATTTTTACATTTTCAGCTGAATCGAAATTCTTTTTATATGCTGATGCTAATGCTACCTCTAATGATTCTAATAAATACTCCTTATTTATCCCTCTTTCTTTTTCTAATTCTTCTATTGCCATTATTAATTCCTTATTTTCATTGCTTTTCATTTTTTTCAATTCCTCCCTTATTATTTACCATTCAAATATCGTTTTTGTTTGTGCAATATCCTGTCTTGGAATGTTTATATCTTGATTTTCAATTTCTATTGTCAAGCTATTTTCATTATATTTCTTCAACGTACCAACATATTGCTTTTTACCATTTAACGGTTTGAATAACTTAATTTGTACATTTTTTCCTATATTTCCTTCTAAATGCTTATCTCTTCTAAGTACTCTCTCTACTCCTGGTGAAGAAACCTCTAGAAAATACTGTTCTTTTATATAATCTTCCTTATCCAAAAGATCTGTAATATTATTGCTAACTAATTCACAATCGTCCAAAGTTATTCCTTTTTCATTATCAATGTACACACGTAGATAATAGTCTCTTGCCTCTTTTACATACTCTACATCATAAAGTTCATAGCCTAAATTTTGTATTGTGTTTGTTATTAGCTCTTCAACCTTTTCTTCAATCTTTGCCAATAATCTCTCTCCTTATTTTCAAAACATAAGAGTGGGTTTTGCCCACTCTCTTAGTCTTATTATTTAATTGCTAATTAATTATAATACAAAAAATTGGAAAAATCAAGCTTTTTTAGAAAATTTTTTC
>CANQXC010000024.1 GCA_947627785.1 uncultured Clostridia bacterium
CATAATCATAAAAGTCTACGATTGCCTCTTTTATGATTATGTGTGCAACAATGCTTATATTTGCTCTTCAGTAACATCTTTTTTCATATAAGCTACCATACCTTGATCTTTTTCCAAGCTTTGCATCATATAATTTACGTTTTCTCCTACTAAGAAGAATAAACCAAATATAAGCATTGTTGCACACATAATCATAAAAGAGGCAATCGTAGACTTTTTATTTTTTAGTACATTTCTAAAACCTTCTGATATTAAATATCCTATTACATTATACCTCACTATCATAACCACCTTTTTTATCATCTCTATCGATAATACCCTTATCAATATGAATAACTCTTTTTTTCATTTTATCTACTATTTCTTTTGCATGTGTTGCTACTACTACTGTTGTTCCTCTCATATTTATATCATTTAATAAATTCATAATATCCCATGCTGTATCTGGGTCTAAATTTCCTGTAGGCTCATCCGCAATTATCATAGATGGGTTATTTACTAACGCCCTAGCTAGTGCCACCCTTTGCTGTTCCCCTCCTGATAATTCATCTGGATAAACTTTTGCTTTTCCGCTTAAGCCTACTAGTGATAATACCATAGGGACTTGTCTTCTTATATGTCTTGGAGTAGCTTTTACTATATTCATTGCAAATGCTACATTATCATAAACTGTTTTATCTGATAAAAGTCTAAAATCTTGAAATACAACTCCCATACTTCTTCTTAAATATGGCACTCTTCTTGGTTTTAAGAAGGTTGTATCTTTACCATTTATTATTATTGTTCCTTCTGTTGGCTCTTCCTCTTTTAATATAAGTTTTATAAGTGTTGATTTTCCAGAGCCTGATTGTCCTACTAGAAATGCAAAATCTCCTTTATCTATTTTGAAACTTGCTTCATGTACAGCTTCTGTTCCCGTACTGTAAATTTTTGAGACGTTCTTAAATTCTATCATTTCTTTCCCTCATCTTCAAAATATTTTTCTTTTTTATTATAATAATAAATTTCAAAAAAAGCAACAAAAAAACATATATTTTTTAAAAATGTAATATAATTGTAATATTTTTTACTTGTGATAGTTGTTAAAGTTCTTATTTATATAAATTTCTTACCTCTTCTACCATATTTTGTTGATTTTCTATCTGCTCTTGCGTACTATCTACTACTCTTAGTGTTTGTTGAAAAATTCCCATATCTGCTAAACTATCTATTGTAACAGCTGTAAGTATCAACATTAAAATTACTATTATTATTAATACCACTATGGTAATTCCATGCTCGTTTCTCTTGTTCATCTTTATTACTTCCTTTCATACTAAACTTGCTTCAGTATTATTATGCTTATATAAAACAAATGATTTTTTACAATATTAAACAAATTTAACAGATGCTTTTCTTATAAATTCTACTGTTTTTTAACCTCTTCTATAATTGCCGTTGCTGTTAATTTGTAATACTCTAAAAGTTCAGTTGCTTTTCCAGATTTTCCAAATGTATCCTTTATGCCCATTCTAATTAATTTCGCTGGATACTCTTCTGTTAACACCTCAGAAATTGCTGTTCCAAGTCCTCCTATTATACTATGATCCTCTATAGAAATTAATTTTTTTGTTTCTTTTGCACATTTTATAATTATCTCTTTATCTATTGGTTTTATAGTGTGGATATCTATAACTCTAACATTTATTCCCATCTTTTCTAATTCTTCTTTAGCTTTTATTGCTTCTGAAACAACAACTCCCGTTGCAAATATAGTAGCATCTTCTCCGTCTCCAATTTGAACTGCCTTTCCAAATTCAAATTTTTGATTTTCATTATAAATTACAGGTGTTGCTAATCTACATAATCTTAAATAAACTGGTCCATTTAATTTTGCTATTTCTTCTACCGCCCATTTTGTTTGAATATCATCTGATGTGCACATGACTCTCATATTAGGCAGTCCACGCATTAAGCCAATATCTTCTATCATTTGATGAGTTGCACCATCTTCTCCAACTGTTACTCCACTATGTGATGCACATATTTTTACATTTAGATTTGGATAGCATACACTATTTCTTATCTGGTCATACGCTCTTCCAGTCGCAAACATTGCAAATGTGCTTGCAAATGGGATTTTTCCAAAAGTTGCTACTCCTGCAGCTGTACTTATCATATCCTGTTCTGCAATTCCCATATCAAAAAATCTGTTAGGAAATTTTTTTGCAAATATACAAGTTTTAGTTGCCTCTGATAAATCACTATCAAAAACTACTATTTCTTCGTTATTTTCTCCTAATTCTGCTAACTTTTCTCCATAGCTCTGACGTGTAGCTATTTTTTTACTTTCATCCATTATTTTTATTCCTTTCTATATTCATTTTTAATTTCGCAAAAATTACATGAATTTTTATCTTAGCATAAAATTAGTTTCTTTATTATATAATTACATATATCATATTATATTTTATCTCATAAATCTTAAAATTTTATTAATTTCATATTGTTACTTTATGTTATTTAATTCCTCCATAGCTTTTTTATATTGCTCTTCATTTGGTGCTTTTCCGTGCCATTCTGCTTGATTTTCCATAAAAGATACTCCCTTCCCTTTTATGGTATTTGCAATAATTGCTGTTGGTTTTCCTTTTATTTTCTTTGCTTGTTCAAATGCTTGAATAAGTTCTGTTATGTTGTGTCCATCTACATTTATTGTTTCAAATCCAAAACTTTTGAATTTTTCATCTATCGGGTAAACATTCATAACCTCTGTAACTTTTCCATCTATTTGTAAATTATTATTATCTATTATTAAACATAAATTATCTAACTTATAATGAGCTGAAGTCATTGCAGCTTCCCAAATTTGACCTTCTTCTATTTCTCCATCTCCACAAATACAATAAACTCTTACTCCTTCACTATCCAATTTTGAAGCAATCGCCATTCCATTTGCAATTGATAATCCCTGTCCTAATGAACCCGTAGAGCAATCTACTCCAGGAACTTTTAACATATCTGGGTGTCCTTGTAAAATACTTTCTATATTTCTAAAGGATTTTATTTTATCTTCTTCAAAAAATCCTCTTAATGCTAATGCACTATATAAAGCAGGTGATGTATGACCTTTTGAAAGAACTAGCCTATCTCTTCCTCTTGCTTTTGGATTTTTTTCATCAATATTCATTTGATTAAAATAAAGTACAGCAAGTATTTCTGCTATTGAAAGTGAACCTCCTGGATGTCCTGATTTTGCATTGTAAACTGCTTCAATAACATCTTTTCTAATTTTATTTGCATAGCCTTGTAGTTCTTTTATTTCTTTAATTTTCACACTACTTCGCCCCTTTTATATATTTCTTTATGTAGTTTTATCATATTTTTACATTTTTGTAAATAGAATTATATAAATTACCATATTATTCTACATTTTTCTTATTGGCAAATATTTTATTCATAAACTCATCTGGATAATATTCATCTAAAAACTCGTCAAATTTATTTTTTGCTGGTATATTGTATATTCTATTTCTTTGTCTAATTGATGCAACTACTGATATAAATATATTAAATATCATAAATACTACCAAACATATTGTAATTATATGCATCCACTTTTTTGCTAAAAATTCATCCATTTTCTCTATTATTGGTTCTATTGAAGTTACATATATTATTCCTGCAATTCCCCAATATGTACAATGTAATAAACTTGTTCTTCCATTTATATTAAATGGTAAATATGAATAATCCCATGATATTGTTCCAAATATTTCTTCTTGTAATAGTGAACATATATATTCAGTAGTTCCTCCAAGTACCATTGCAATAAGAAATACTGATAATTTATTTCTTGTTTTTATGTTTTTAAAAAATCTATAATATATTAATCCCCCTATTCCGTAAACTGGTGAAAATGGTCCATATATTAATCCTTGCCTAGATTCTATATAACCTTTTTGAAATAATACAATTATTGTTTCATAAATGTAACCTAATATACAACCGAAAATGAAAATCCAAAATAATTTCTCATAATGCTTTATTTTTTCCTTCATATAAAAATCCATTCCTTTCTATATTACCCAAAATATACATTTAAAACTAAATCTATTCCTATTTTTTCTTACCTATATAATAATTTTTCTTACCTCTTTTGGCTACAATATATGAGTTTTCAATGAACATGCTATCATCTATTACAGTATTTATATCTGTAATTTTTTCTCCATTTATAGAAATTGCCCCTCCTTGTAAAAATTCCCTTGCTTCTCTTTTGCTCTTTGCAATTTCCAAACTTAATATTAAATCTACAATATTAGTATTTACTTCTATCTCTTTTATATCCTCATTTTTAAATAAATCCTCAATATCCCTTTTTGATAAGTCTCTAAATTTATTATTAAATAAGTGTTCTGCCAAGTTAACTGCTTTTTCATATTCTTCTTTACCATGTAAAAATGTAATTATTTCTCTTGCTAATGCTTTATGTGCCTCTCTTAGCTCTGGATGCTCCTTCTATTTTCTAATTCTTCTATTTCTTCCTTTGATAAGAAAGTATAAATTTTTAAATAATCTATTACCATTGAATCTTCCACATTTAAGAAGAATTGATATAATTCATAACTTGAGGTTTTTTCTTTATCTAACCATAGTGCATTTCCTTCGCTCTTTCCAAATTTTTTTCCTTGTGAATCGGTTACAAGTGGCATTGTAAATCCATATACTTCATCTCCTGTACATTTTCTTATTAAGTCTATTCCTGCTGTAATATTACCCCATTGGTCTGAACCCGCACATTGTAAATTTACATTTTTATGTTCATGCAAATATTTAAAATCTAGTGCCTGCAATATCATATATGAAAATTCGGTATATGTAATTCCTGTATCTAATCTTCTTCTAATTATATCTTTATCTAACATATAATTAATATTAAAATATTTTCCATAATCTCTTAAAAAGTCTAATATATTTATATCTTTTATCCAATCATAATTATTTACAACCTCAAATCCAAATATCTTTTCTACCTGCTTTTTTAATCCTTCAACATTTTTATTTACTTGCTCTTTAGTAATCATTGCTCTTTCTGTTGTAGGTCTTGGGTCTCCTATCATTCCTGTTCCTCCACCTACTAATAGAATAGGTGTATGCCCTGCCTCTTTTAATCTTTTAGATATTAAGAAGCTAGATAAATGTCCAACATGCAAACTATCTGCTGTTGGGTCTGTTCCTATATAGAATGTTAGTCCTCCTTTGTTTAATTTTTCTACTAAATCTGGACTTGATATGTCTTTTATAAGTCCTCTCCATTTTAAATCTTCATATAACGTCATTTTTCACATTCCTTTCTTGGCAAAAAAGCGAGCCAAATCATCCCTAAAGGACGATTTGACTCGTGGTACCACCTTTATTTATATAAACTTTCTAATTTATACCTCATTTTAGCTTGTTCGTAGCTACACGTTAATTGCTATAAGAAATGTAATTCATAATTTTATATGCTAGTAGTTCTCACCATCCACTACCTCTCTTTTTTGTAACTATAAAATTACTACTATTTTTCTTTTTAAAACACAATTAAATTTCAATGTAACTATTATACTATTTATGTTAAAAAATTGCAAGATTTTAAATAATATTTTTAATATCTAATATTTGTATTAGAGCAACTTATTTATTTTAAATATAGTTTAGGGTCTACATTTTCTTCATCTTTTAACATCTCAAAATGTAAGTGTGGTTCATCAGCAATTTCAAATGCTCCTGAATTGCCTACTGTTCCTAAACTTTGACCTTTGCTTACCACTTCACCTTCTGTTACAAATTCCGTTGTTAGTAAATTTGAATATACTGTTTTATAGCCATCTCTATGTGATACAATTACTGTTAATCCATATCTTGGATCATTTTTTATAGACTCAACCGTTCCTTCTTCTGCTGCTTTTACCACAGTTGTTCTTGGAGCTTTTATATCAACTCCCTTATGCACTACCCATTCTTGTAATGTCTCTGAAAATACTAAGTTTTCCATTGCAAATTCTTTTGCTATTTCTCCTTGAACAGGATAACAAAATTCTAACTCTTTTACTGGCTCCTCTACAGGTTGTTCTATTCCTTCATTTTCTATTATTGGACTTTCTTGATTGTTGTTTTCTATTTCTGTATTCGTTTCTATTTCATTTGCATCTTCTTTACTTGTATCTAATTCATCTGTTTCCATTTGACCATTCTCTACATCTGTTTCTCCATTTTCAACTACATCATTTATGCCTTCTCCAATGACTTCATTTATTCCTTTACTTATTTCAGAACTTACCTCAGCTAATGTATTTCCATCTAAAACTAAATTATTTAGTTTCTCTGCTGCTAGTAAACTTTGTCTTGCTGATTCCTTCACTTTATTATTATACACTATATATACCGTTACACTTGCTATAATTAAAATTAATAATAATCCTCCATAAATATATAATATTTTTTTAAAACCACTATTTCCTTTTCTCATTTGGAATTCCTCCTTTAACTTTCTTTAGTTAAATTATGTACTTGTTTTGAAAATTTTATTCAAATATTTTCTATTTTTACATCAGTATAATAGTGATTTATTATTTGTTCATATGTGGCACCCATCTTTGCCATTGCATCTGCACCTGTTTGGCTAAGTCCAACTCCATGTCCATACCCTATAACATTAAATGTTATACTATCTCCTATATCCACACTAAATTTTGCAGATTTTAAACCGAAGGTTGCTCTTGCTTCTACTCCTGATATTTGAACATTTCCAAACTGTATAGTTTTTACTCTACCACTATCTGTATATTCTAATATTTGTATTGCATTTTCAGTATTAAAATCAATTTGTGTTTCGGGATGATTCTCTTGTATCTTTTGTAATACCTCTTCTTTAGTTAAAGTTACTGTTGAAGCATATTGTGAATATTCTTCTTCTCCTGATGTTTCTACACTTTGTAAATATGGATAATCTGTTCCTCCCCATACATTTGCCACTGTTTCTGTTGTTCCTCCACTATTTGAATGAAAAAAAGCATTTATTGGTTCACCATTATATGTTACTATTTTTCCTATTGTGCTATCTACAGCAGTAGTAATTTTATTCCAATTGCTTTCTCTTTCATCCTCATTCCATTTTGCAAACCTATCATCTTTAGAAATCCATGCTTGGCAACAATCTGCTTTATCACATATATCTGCATTTGCATGTTTACTTCCCTTAAACATTTTATATACAGTATATGTTCTTGCAACTACTGCTTGCGACTTTAATGCTTCCAACTCAAAATTGGCAGGCATTTCTGCTGAAACCACTCCATATAGGTATTGGTCCATCGGAAGACTTTCTACCTCACCTGTATCTGAATGAAAAAGCCTTACTGTCCCATAATTTACATATGTATAATTATTAGCATTTTCTTTTGCAACATTCTCAACATTTCCGAGTATTAGTACTATCTGTTTCTAGCACTTTAGGTTTATTAGCAAATACTATAGGAATAGCAAAGCAGATGAAAACAAAGGCTATAATTATTATATAAATTTTTCTCATTTCTTATAATGCTACACTTCCTTTTCGATATATATTTAATAAGATTATAAAACATTCTCTATCCAATTTTTCTTCTCATATCAGTAAGAATCTTTTTCTCCAATCTTGATACTTGAACTTGTGTTATTCCAAGCCTTTGTGCAACCTCAGATTGAGTCTTTCCCTTATAATATCTTAAAATTATTATTTGTTTTTCTCTATCATTTAAATCATCTATTAATTCTTTAATGCATAACTTATTTAATACCTCATTTGTTTCATCTTTATTATTTGATATTTTAGATATTTTTGTTTCCCCACCAACTTCATCATACATTTCTTCATCTATTGATTCTGGTTTCCTTATAGCATCTAGTGCTACTACTATTTCCTCCTTTGTTACATTTAATTTTTCCGCTAATTCTTGAATCTGCATTTCCTCCCCTGTTCTATTTATATTTTCTCTTTGAATCTCATTTATTTTTGTTGCTAATTCTTTTATACTTCTACTTATTTTTATTGGTCCATCATCTCTTATAAATCTTTTTATTTCACCCATTATATACGGTACTGCATATGTTGATATTCTAACATTATATGCTATATCAAATCTTTGTATTGCTTTTATTAATCCTATACAACCTATTTGATATAAATCTTCTTGTGCATGTCCTCTACCAGAAAATCTTTTTACTATACTCCATACTAGTCCGAGAGTTCGCTTCTACAATTTTTGATAATGCTTCTTCCGATTTGTTTTGTGCTTCTACAATGTCTTTTGTGTCTATTTCATACATACTTAGTTATCATTCCTTTCTAAAAGCATTATTCACTTGAATCTTTTAAATCTTTAATAACCTTTTTCATAGTAACTTTTGTGCCTACCCCTACCACAGATTCTATCTTTAGCTCATCCATAAAATTTTCCATTATAGTAAAGCCCATTCCAGACCTCTCTAATTCTGGCTTTGATGTATATAGTGGTTCCTTTGCCTTCTCTATATTTTCTATACCTTTACCTTTATCTGTTATTTGTATTTCTATTGAATTTGCAAATAATGTACATTCTATTTTTATAATTCCAATTTTATCTTCATAGCCATGTATTATACTATTTGTTACCGCTTCTGAAACCGCTGTTTTTATATCTGATATTTCCTCTATACTTGGGTCTAATTGTGAAGCAAAACTTGCAACAGTTATTCTTGCAAAAGCTTCATTACTTGATTTACTTAAAAATTCTAAACTCATTTTATTTTCATACACATTTTCCAATTTCTGTTCCTCCTATTTCTTCAATTATTGGTATTATTTTTAAAATTCCTGCCATCTCAAATACTTTCTTTACATTTGGAGCCACATTTATCATATTCATTGTTCCACCAAACATTGTTATCATCTTATATCTTCCTAAAATCATTCCAATTCCCGCACTATCCATAAAACTTACATTTGCAAAATCCCAAACTAATTTTTTTGGTATGTATTTTTGAATTTCAAAATCTGCTCTTGTTCTTATTTTCTCCGCATAATGATGGTCTATTTCCTCTGTAATTTGCAAAGTCAGAAGCTTATCCTTTTCATTATATGTAACTTTCAACAAAATCCCTCCTATTCATTTGTACAAATATATATTCTATTTTTTTATTTTTTTTCCTTCGATGAAAAATTGGAAGTTTTGGCGAAATTTAATGAAAAACAAAAATTCAATACTAAAAAAAAATCCTTTAGCTCGTTTTTTTAACGAACTAAAGAATCTTTATCTTATTGTATTAAACTGATATAACTATATATAACAAATTATTCTAAATATAATTCACATTCATTTAAGAAGAACTTATCAGTTTGACCAGCAATATAATCCACTACTATCCTCTTAATACCTTCGTTTTCTTCTGGTTCCATCATTTTATTTACAAAGTTGTATAATACTCTTTCTGAGCTTGTTATTGTGTTTTTCTTTAACTCTTCTCTTACATCTACCTCATCTAATTTTTCTAAATAGAAATAAAATAATCTATTAAATAATTTTTCTATTCTATCATAGTTTGCATTTGCTTTTTCTGAATTGTATATTTTTCTAGTGCTCCATTCTTTTAATTCCATTAAAGCTTCAAATACATCCTTTGAAAAATTTAAGTATGGTTTATCTAAACTATTTATTATTACATCTTTTGTTAATGTATCTACTATTTTTGAATTAGTATTTCCAAGTATTTTCCTTGGGAACTCTGGTATATCTTCTCTTTTTACAACACCTATTATTATTGCATCTTCTATATCTCTGCCTATGTATGCTATTATATCCGAAAGTCTTACTACACTTCCCTCTATGGTAGCTGGTATTATTTTTTTACTATAACCCTTTTCATGAAAAGTTTTATATAAATCATCTTTAAAATCTTCTTTTGTTTTTTCTACATTATGTTCATATTTATTTTTTAATATTTCCCCATTGTGAGCTAAGATTCCATCAAGTGTTTGCATGCTTATATTTAACCCTTCAATATCTTGTAAAATCCTTACACTTTGAGCATTATGGCAAAAATAACCTATATTTTCTTTCTCACACACTGCATTTAATAAGCTTTCACCTTTATGTCCAAAAGGTGTATGACCTATATCATGTCCTAACGACATCGCTTCTATTAAATCTTCGTTTAATGCCAAACTCCTTCCTATTGTTCTTGCAATTTTTGAAACCAATTGAACATGTAAAACTCTTCTTGTTATATGATCATTTTGAATAAAAGAATATACTTGTGTTTTATCAATTAACCTTGTATATCCAGATGAATGAATTATTCTATCTATATCTCTATAAAATATTGGTCTAATATCTTCTACATCTTCTTTTAACCATAAACCTTTTTCTGATTTACATGCATATGGCGACAAATACTTTTCTTTTAATATCATATTTTGTTTTGCTTTTTGTAATATTTCATTCATAAATTTTGAACTCCACCTTCTATGTGATATATGTTTTTGTACCCTAATCTCTTTAAAATTTGTAATGCCTTTTTGCTACGTACTCCTGCACTGCAATATACTATCACTATATCCTCTTTATATGGTAGCATCTGCTTCGCTTTTGCCTCCATGTCATAAACTGGAATGTTTATACTTCCTAATAAATGTCCCTCATTATATTCTTGCATACTTCTAACATCAACTAATGTTACATTATCATTTGTTTTTAAAATTTCAAACATTTCATCTAATGTTATATTTTCTCTATGTCTATAAAATCTATTTATTATTCTTCTAAACACATTATTCATCTCCTAAAAAAGCCTTAATATAATATAT
>CANQXC010000025.1 GCA_947627785.1 uncultured Clostridia bacterium
TCCATAGTCTTTATTAATTCTGAGGCATATATAGCTGTATCCTCCGCTCCTTTACCATATGATCTATCATATATAAAAGAGGATGTGTTTGTAGCTATATCCAATACAGGAGTAAGATTCATATTTAACCCAACACTTTTTAACAGGTTAGATTTTTCAGTTGAGTCTGCTAGGATTGCCGGTAAGCCTCCTTCTTTGAATATTTGTTGAGGAGATAAAAAATTACTTGGTCGAAATTCTGTATACAAACTTACTCTAACAATATCTCCACCTTCTTCATCAACTCCAAATAACAATTTAATTTTACTTTTATTCTGACATTGTTGCAATTTTTCATATATAGATGCTTTTGTTTGATTTTTAAAATCTCTTGCAAATAATATATAACCACCTGGTTTGTAATTCTCTATTTGCTCAATTACTCCATCTTTTGGAAATTTAACCATAAACATTTGTCCAACTTTTTCTTCCAAAGTCATGTCTTGCAAGATATCTTCTGACTCTTCATAAAATTTAGCAAATAAATCATCATTTTGAAAATCTGCAGAAATATCATCCTTTAGCTCTTCTTGTGGTGCATCAACATTTTTGCCATCTTTTATATAAACTATATATCCTTCTGGCTCATAAATATTATTTTTTGAGTATATATATCCTCCAAAATCTTTTCTTTCGTAATTATTAGCTTCTAAAGATTTCATTAATGTCTGATAATTATTTTCATAAAATGTAGATATTACATATATATCCATATTTGCTTTAACTTTGGTATCATACCCATTATCTTTTTTCCATAAATAAAATGATTTATCTGTATTCTGATTTTCAAATATATTCTTTTCAAAATATGGTTGTATTCCAGTTACACTATATCCAAAACCAGATATGCTTTTATCCTGATAATCATTTTCATTTAGAAATTTTGCCACCTCTTTTGATGCAGAATAACAATTATTAAAATCATAATAAACTGAGCAAAATGACCAATATATCTGAACAGCCAAACAAATTACTAGAAAAATTTTTACTATTTTTTTCGTATTTATAGAATTATTAATAATAAAATACGATAATATTAGAAAAAATATTATTCCAGCATGCCAAACTTGATATGTAATAAATTTATATACCATCATTAACGGTGTAAACACAATTAGAGCTCTTAACATTGGGATAATTATTTTTTTACTATTACTTAACAACATTATTACTGTTATTAAAAATGTTATTAGTATTTCTGCATATAGACTAATATTGCTTCCTATTGTTGCTTCTGAAAATACATGAAATACACTTGTACCAGTATTTTCCCTGAACGAGCAGTCAGCACTTGGATAAGTACATATAGCTGTTATTAATAATTCAGCAAATATTAGTACGCATGAAATTAAATGTAATTTATTCTTATATTTATTATCTTTATATATATCTATCAAAAATAGTAAATATAATGAACCTGAAATAATTAAAGTATGTAAGCTTATATTCATAAAGATAAATAAAATAATACTATATAAAATAGGTCTTTTTAATCTTTTATCATATATAGAAATTATAAGCATAAGCAGTGGAAATACCAAGCAGTAACTTCTAGCTACAACACTATATTGGTAAAAAATATAATAAGTAAATGGAAATAACAATTTAATATACCAAGGAGCTTTTATTTTTAATTCAAAAATAGCTATACCTATACATGAAAATATTATAGGTAATATATAAAAAGTCTCATAAGTGCCACCTAATAGTATAAAAACTTTTATTATAATAACCCACAAAGGAGGAGTTCCCTCATATTTCATCCAATACATCATTTCAGAGAAATTATTGTCCCTCGCTAAAAGAAATGACTGTGCTTCATCACTCCAATGTTCATGATAATTTGCAAAAAATAATAACATACTTGTAAATAAAATAATTATTGCAATCTTCCACCAGTATTTTTTTACATAAACCATTTTAATACCTTTATTACCCCCATCTTAGCATTTTTATTATGTGCAGAAACATCTTTTCTTGTTTCTATTTCTTTTCTATTATTATGATAATATAAGTAAGATTTTAAGAGCATTTCTTCATTTGTAAGTGTTGGCTTAAAATTTAATTTTTCTTTAATTTTTGTAGTATCAAATACAAAATTTGCGGAAATCATTTTATATTGATATGGTCCTAAAGGTGATATTCTTAATAAGAAACATATTTTCATTGCAAGTGTCATTAATCCTTTAGGAAAATGTAATAGTCTTGACTTTGAACCTGCTTTTTCTATTACATATTTATATACTTCATTAAATGATTTAACATTATCTGAACCAATATTAAATATATCTGTTTTTTCATAATTTAAAGCAGATTTCATAGCTTGTACAAAATCTTTTGCATATATAAATATATGTTATTTCCGTCTCCTACAAGTGGAATTTTCCTATTTTCATCAATAAATTCAAATAATAAGCTAAGTAAACCTAATCTACCTTCATCAATTATCGTTGGACTCCTAAATATTACTGCATTTATCCCACTTTCTATGAGAATTTTTTCACCTTCATATTTAGATTTTCCATACAATTCTATTGGATTTGGAATTTCTTCTTCTGTTACTTTTTCTTTAAAATCCTTTCCCCACAAGCAATTACTAGAAATAAATTGTATTTGTTTACATCCGTATTTTTTAGCATATTTTACTATATTTCTTGTTCCATCAACATTTGAACTCCACAAATCTTTTTTATTTTTTGTATCATGTGCTAATAGTGCTGCACAATGGAATATTACATCAAAATTATATTTTGAAAAAATTGAATCTAATAATTCTTCATTTCTTATATCGCCTTGAATTGGCACAAAATTTTCATGCTTATAATCATCTTTTTCTAAATCAATACTTACACAAAAGTTGCCATCTTTTATTAATTCTTTTTTCAAAATACTTCCATAAAAACCTGCTCCACCTGTTATTAAAAATTTTTTCATTTCTGTTTTCCTCCTTAGCGTTATCTATAACTTTTTATTTTAATTATATACTTATATTTTCATATATCAAATCTCATACTTCTTACACTTTATCATATTTATCATATTTTTTCAATAAAAATTACAAAAAAGAGAGGATGTTTGAAATTATAAAATAAATGTAGACACTTCTGTGTCTACATTATTTCTATTTTGCTAAATTGTTGTTATAATATACCTTCCTTTAACAACTTTCTCATCTTCTTAATCATTTACAATCGTATAATTATTTGTTTTTTGCATGTATATAACGTTCCTCCTCTGAGAATATACATCCGCAGTATTTTTGCATATATAAGCCTAATTCTCTGGCCTTTGCTTGTCCTTTTCTAAAGCCAACTCTAAAATCTATATATAAAAAATTTATATCATATCTTTTTGATAACTCTTCACATATTTGTTTTAATTCTTCATGTTTTTGATATGGACTTACAAATAATGTACTTGTAAATGTATCATATCCGTTTTGTTTTGCATATTGCACCGTTTTTTCTAGTCTTGTTATATAACAATAGTTTGTACATCTATTTTCCAAATCATCTATTGTGTTTTTACAAAATTCCCTTAATCCATAATCATCTTCGAATATTGCTCCGTACATTTATACTTTTGGTATATTCTTTTAAACAATCTCTTCTTGCTTCGTACTCTTTGTATGGATGTATATTAGGATTATACCAATATACTGTTGGCTCTATTCCTTGTTCTCTTAGAGTATCTATGCAATATACACTACATGGTGCACAACAAGTATGTAATAATAATTTCATTTTTTATACATTCCTTTCATAAAATTTAAGTTTGCATCAAATTTTTTTATAATAAATAATGTTTTTAATCTATTTATATTTTCTCTTTATAAGTCCAAAATTTATTTAAGAAGAAATTAATTGGTATTGTAATTGCTAAATTCATTAATGTTGCAATATAATGTGGTATTCCTAATACACGTTCTTCTAAGAATAATAATAGCGCTGTTATAAATACATCTGTAACTGAATATGCCGCATATAGTCTTATTAGTGATTTTAAATAACTTATTTGTTCTTTATTTTGATTAAATACAAATTTCCTATTTAGTATAGATGATACAAATACTGTTATTATAAATGCTATTATATTAGCAATTTGTTCATGTAAATGTAATAAGTAATAACATCCATTTGTTATTAAATACGATAATACTGTATTTATAAATCCAACTATTCCAAATCTTATAAACTGCTTAAATAAATTTATTAATTTTTTTTTATCTAAATTCTTAACTGTTTCCATTGTTTTCCTTTCGTTTTTTCATATATTTAATTTGCAATTTTTAATCCTAAATGTTCATATGCTTTTGGCAATACGACTCTTCCTCTTGGTGTTCTTCCTATAAAACCTTTTTGCATTAAATATGGCTCATATACATCTTCAATTGTTTCTACCTCTTCACCTATTGTTGAAGCAAGAGTTTCAATACCTACTGGACCTCCAGCATAATTGTTTATTATTGATTCTAATATTTTTCTATCTATGTTATCTAATCCCATATTGTCTATTTCTAGTTTCTGTAATGAAATATCTGCTATATCTTTTGTTATATTACCATCTCCTAAAACAGCAGCATAATCTCTTACTCTTTTTAATAATCTATTTGCAATTCTTGGAGTTCCTCTTGAACGTTTTGCAATTTCCTTTGCGCCTTCATCATCAATTTTAATTTGCAAAATTTCAGCTGACCTCATTATTATGGTTTTTAGTTGTTCCTCTTCATATAACTCTAATCTACTTACTATACCAAATCTATCTCTTAAAGGAGTTGTAAGTGAACCTGCTCTAGTTGTTGCTCCAACTAATGTAAATTTTGGCAAATCCAATCTTATTGACCTTGCACTTGGTCCTTTACCTATTATTATATCTAAATTATAATCTTCTAATGCTGGATATAATATTTCCTCCACACTTCTATTTAATCTATGAATTTCATCTATAAATAAAACATCATTAGGTGCTAAATTTGTAAGCAATGCTGCTAAATCTCCAGGTTTTTCTATTGCTGGACCTGATGTTATTCTTATATTTGAATTCATCTCTGTTGCAATAATATTTGCAAGTGTTGTCTTTCCAAGTCCTGGTGGTCCATATAGTAAAACATGATCTAATGGTTCACCTCTTTTTTTAGCAGCTTCTATGTATACTTTCATATTCTCCTTAACTTTTGTTTGGCCTATATATTCGTTTAGTGTTTTAGGTCTTAATGAATATTCATTTGTTTCTTCTTCATTACTTTGTAAATTTGGAATTAGAAGATTCCCCTCATCCACATTGCTCACATCCTTTCTAATGCACCAAAAATTATTAGTATTTTGCATAAAGCAAAATGCTAATAATTTTTTTATCTATTCCTCATTTATTATGCTTATCTTTATTCCTGCTACATTATCATATTCATACTTTATATCAAATTTTGAAATTTCATTAACATTAAATGGTTCTATTCTATGATATTCCGAACCTATATATTTTTCATTTTCATCATAAAAATCAAACTTAATTCTTAAACTTGTAATTATAGCTCCTGTATTGTTTTTTGCAGTTCCTTGTATATATCCCTTTTTCTTAGATATCTTGCTTTCTGTCACTTTAATTTCTGGAGATACAACCAATATCTCATAATTATTCATATCTATATAATACGTTTTTGTTAAAAAATATACGTATACGTGAACTACTACATATACTACTATTAATAAAATAACTGCTGTAAATATCTTTTTCATAATAATTATTTTCCTTTCTATATGTATTTAATATTTATAATTGTTTCGTTAACTAACCTGCTTGTATTATACTATAATCGAAAAAAAATGTAAACAATATTACTATAAAAACTTTGCAATAAAATAGACATTATTTTCCTTCATATTTTTATCTTTCATTTAAAAATATGAAGGATTTAATAATGTCTATTCTATACTATTAATGATCAACATTTCCTTGAGAAATATTTCCAGAATTATCTCCTGCTATTGGTCCAACTTTACCATAAGTTCCTGTAATATTTTTAGAATAGTTATCACAATTTTTTATAGTTCCTAAGTTACGTCCAACAATTCCTCCTATATTGCTCATTCCTGAAACTGACGCATCAGCATAGTTTGTACAGTCATCAACCACTCCAGTAGGACCATTATATCCGCAAATTCCACCTACACTTTGACCAGGTCCAGTGTTATTATTAACAATGTATGTGCCAACTTTTCCATGGTTTCCACATCCCCTAACAGTTCCATCACCATTAATTGCAGCAAATCCTGCAATTCCGCCTATAAATTTTTGACCAGTAACTGAACCATAATTTACACAATTTCACTTTAAAATATGACATTTCTTTACAGTATAGCTACTTTGAATTTATTTTTTAAAATAGAATTACTTGTGTTCCTTTATTTATTTGTATTCCTGACTTTGGCAATTGATCTGTTATTATAGTTTCATCTTCTAATTCATTTTTTATCTCAAGCCCTGCTTCTTTTAATATTTCTTTTGCTTCTTTATAGGTTATTCCCATTACATTTGGCATCTCTATAACCTCTTGTACTTCTTGAATTTCCCTCGATACTTCTAAATATGGTAATATTTCTGATAATATTTGACCTGCTACTGGTGCTGCAACACCTCCTCCTTGGTGTCCTCCCTCTCCAGTTGGATTATAAAGAATAACAACTATTACAACCTCTGGATCTTTAATATCTGCGACTCCTACAAAAGATGCAATACGTTTTCCTGTATTTACACCATCTTCCGAAGTTCCTGTTTTTCCTCCAATATTATAACCCTCAACCTTTGCATTTTTTCCTGTTCCTTCATCTACTACGCTTTGCATCATGCTTAATACTTTTTTAGCGTTTTCTTTTGATATTACTTGTTCTCCTTCTTCTACCGCAAGTTCTTTAATTTCTCCTGTCTTAGAATCTTGAATTGCTCTTACTAATCTTGGATTTACTGCTTTTCCATTGTTTGCAATTGTTGATACAATTTTCGCCATTTGTATTGGTGTTATTTCAAATCTTTGACCAAAACTAATAGTTGCAAGTTCAACCGGACCTACTTTATCTTCTTTCAAAAATATGCTGTTTGCTTCACCTGGTAAATCAATTCCTGTTCTTGATAATAAACCGAATTTTTCTAAATAATCATAATATGTGCTAATTCCTAATTGTTGACCTATACCTATAAACACTGGATTACATGAATTCATAAGTGCTTGCCTTAAACTTTGTGAACCGTGTGGTCTATAATATCTCCAGCATTTTATTCTAGCACCTGCAATTGTTATGGAACCTGAACAGTTATATTGTCCAGCATTATCAGTATCTGCTATACCTTCTTGTAAAGCAGCTGAAGATGTTACAAGCTTAAATGTAGAACCTGGCTCATATGTATCTGATATTGCTTTATTTCTCCACATTTGTAATAAGTAGTTGTTCTTCTCTCCACTGTCTAATGTGTCCCAAATAGCTTTTAATTCTTCATTATTTATTTCGTATGGCTTATTTAAGTCATAGTTTGGATATGTTGCCATTGCCAGAATATCTCCATTTTTTGGATTTATAACTATTACATTTCCTCCATCTGTACACTCATTATCAATACATGCTTGTGATAAATATTTTTCTGCAATTGATTGAACCGTCGTATCTATTGTAAGTATAATATCATCTCCATCTTCTGCAGGTATATAATTTTCTCCTTCTGTTCCCATATCTGTTCCTGTTGCATCTGTAAGTTTTAGAATTTTTCCTTGAGTTCCACTTAATATATCATCGTACTGGCTCTCTAATCCCTCTAGTCCTTGATTATCGCTTCCTGTAAAACCAATTATGTTTGATGCTAAGCTCGTATATGGATAATACCTTTTTGTATCTTCATCAATATTCACACCTGATGTTATATTATTTTGCTCCAGCCATACTCTTAATTCATCTGTTTTTTCCTTATCAACTTTCTTTACTATTATTTCAATTGAGGTTCTTTTCTTAACTTTCTTTAAAGTTTTTTCATAATCTATTTCAAAAATATTTGATAATGCTCTTGCAAGTTTTTCTTTATTTTCACTTGATATATTAGTAGGATTTATTGAAACCGTTTCTGTACTAGCACTCACTGCAAGTTCTACATTCCCACTCCTATCTAAAATTCTTCCCCTCTTTGGATTAATATCTCTATTTAACGTTTGTTGACTGTAAGCCATTGCTTGCAATTCTGAGCCTTGTAGGAATTGTATAAAACCTACTCTGGTTATAAGTGCTAATTGAATTAGGAAAAATACAATTAACATGTTTTTAAGTCTTCTTTTTCTTCCAACATCTGATACCCACATAAAAAACACCTCTTTTAATATTATTCAAAAGAAATATATATATGTTTTAGATATTTTAGAAAATATTTTAATTGGGATATTAAAAATATAAATTGGGTGAATTGTAAGATTAAAATATAAATTGTGAAAAGTGACAAACGGGCAAAAGTTGACATAATTGTTAGTATATGTTATAATTATTCACGAAACTCGTAATAGAGTTAATTTTAAAAGGAGCGAAGGAGCACCCTTCAACAGTAGAAATGAAAATCGAAGAAATACGGCGAATGATAATCAATGCCATCGCGGAGGATTTACAAAAAAGCGATAGTTTATATGACGCCATAAAAACCGTCATTGAACAAAATCCTATTGACCCTTTTGACATCGAAGACGATGACGATGAAACGCTTATCGAGGATAATGTTGAAAGTGTTATTCGAAAAACACTCAAGCAACTGGGCTTTCCAGCCCATATCTTAGGATACCACTACTTGATTGTGGCTATTCAACTTGTGGTGGCAAATCCTACTATTGTAAGCTCAATAACCAAGGATCTTTATCCCGCAGTATCCAGAAGTTTTGATACTACCGCTACGCGGGTTGAAAGAGCCATCCGGCATTCAATCGATTTATCTTGGCCTAGAGCCGATCAAACCTTAGTTAGGAAAATCTTTGGCAATTCGGTCAATCCTGAAAAAGAAAGACCGACAAATTCAGAATTTATTGCTGCAGTGGCAGATTACATCCGTAACTGTAGCAACAATTAAATTCACTCCATCGCACCTTCCGGAAAGCCTACTTGGCTTTCCGGAATTTTTTATTTAAATAATTGTGATATATAATTTAATATTGTTTCAAATACTCCTGATTTCTCTTCTATTACTACTTGTTCTGACGCAGCCTCTATATAATCTGTTTTTGGAAGAGTTACGTATTCTGTTTGTTTATTAGTTAATTTTTGCATTCCTAACAAACTCCTTGCTTGTTGCTCTAAACTAGTAAGATTTAAACTACTTTCTATTGAAACCTCTAATTGTGCATTTTCCTTTTCAATTTGTGCTAATTCAGATTTTAAATTCTGTACCTTTTCAAAACTTTCATCTATTTGTGCATTTCTATAACTTACTGCAAAGAATACTGCAAATATTAATAGTGTATATAAAACTACTTTTACTTTCATCTTTTTTTCTTCTCTTTGTTTCTTTTTAGATTTTTTACTACTTGTTTTTTTAGTTTGCTCTACTGGTTTATTTTTTACAGGTGTGCTATATGGCTCAAGCTTTCTAGGACTTGTTTCATATTCATATCTATTATAAGTTCTTGCCATTATTAGCACCTCCTCTTTTAAATTTTTTCAAATATTCTAAGTTTTGCACTTCTACTTCTTGTATTACTATTCATTTCTTCTTCTGTTGGTATTATTGGTTTCTTTGTTATTATTTTGCCCTTTGGTTTATTACCACACATACAGTATGGCAAATCTGGTGGGCATGTACATTTACCTAAGCTATCTATGTATGCTTGCTTTACTGCTCTATCTTCTAATGAATGAAATGTTATTATACATAACCTTCCACCTGAATTTAAACTATCTATTGCATTTACCACTGTATTATACAATGGTTTAATTTCATTATTTACTTCTATTCTAATTGCTTGAAATGTTCTTTTAGCTGGATGACCTTGCTTTTGCTTTGGAATACATTTCTCAATTATCTCTACTAATTCTTTTGTTGTTTCTATTTGTTTATTTTTTCTATATTCACAAATTTTTCTTGCTATCTGCCTTGAGAATTTTTCTTCTCCATATTTGTAAATTATATTTGCTAATTTTTCTTCTGGATATGTGTTTATAACAATTTTAGCTGTTAATTCTTGAGTTTTATCCATTCTCATATCTAATGGACTATCACTCATATAACTAAACCCTCTTGTTTCTTCATCTATTTGATATGATGAAACTCCTA
>CANQXC010000026.1 GCA_947627785.1 uncultured Clostridia bacterium
AAAATGGCAGCAAATTATGAAGTAGCAAGAGGAAGTAATAAAGGAACATATCCAATATATAGATTAAATGAAAATTTCAAATTCATACAAAAAACTTATAATATACTAAATGAACATATAAAGAAAAACATTAGTATATATCCAGCGGGAGAATGGTTATTAGATAACTTTTATATTATAGAAGAAACAGTAAAAAATATAAATAATGAGATAACAGAAAAGAAATATAGAAACTTTCCAAGTATAACAAATGGTATGTATAAAGGTTTTGCAAGAATATATGTATTAGCAACAGAAATGGTTGCATATACAGATAATACAATAGATGAAGAAACTTTAAATTTATGCTTATCAGCGTATGAAAGAAAGAAAACTCTAAGCATGGAGGAAATTTGGAATTTACCAGTATTTTTAAACATAGCGATAATAGAAAATATAAGAACAATTTGTGAAAAAATATATTTAAGTCAAATTCAAAAATATAAGGTAGAAGAATTAGTAGAAAGATTAATAGAAAAAAAAGAAGCTAGCAAACAAGAATTTAAAAAGGTAAGAGAAACCACAAAAATATATAAAAATGCAAGTTATCCATTTATAGAGTATTTGTCATATAAACTAAAAAGATATGGAAAAAATGCCATACCATATTTAAACATTTTAGAAGAACAAGTAGATAAAATGGGAATGACAGTATCAGAGGTTATAAGAAAAGAACATTTTGATATTGCAATTCAAAAAGTTTCAATAGGAAATAGTATAACAAGTATAAGAGAAATTTCAAGAATAAACTTTTTAAGTCTATTTGAAGAAATAAATGGTGTAGAAGAATTATTAAGGCAAGATCCAGCAAATATTTACGAAAAAATGGATTACAAAACTAAAGAATATTATAGAAATGCAATAAAAAAACTATCAGAAAAAACTAAAGCATCTGAAATATATATAACTAAAAAAACAATAGAACTAGCAAGTAAAGCAAATGGTGAAAAACAAAGACATATAGGTTATTACTTAATAGGAAAAGGAACAACAAAATTAAAAAACGCATTAGGAATAAAGACTAATAAGAAAATTAGAAAAGAAAAATTATATATTGTTTCAATATATATAGTAACAGCAATACTTACAATTCTGTTTGGAGTTTATTTAAGTAAAAGAACAAATCTATTTTTAACAATAATAATTTCTATCTTTGCAATAATTCCAATTTCTGAAATATATATTCAAATATTAAATTACTGTTTAGGAAAAATTGTAAAACCAAAATTATTGCCAAAGCTTGCACTTACAGAAGGAGTTCCAAATGAACTTTCAACCATGGTAGTAATACCAACAATTATAAACAATAAAGAAAAAGTAAAAGAATTATTTAAAAAGTTAGAAATATATTATTTAGCAAATAAAGAAGAAAATATATATTTTTCTGTACTTGGTGATTGTACTTCCTCAAATAATGAGAAAGAAGATTTCGATGAAGAAATTATTAAGCAAGGAAAAGAAGAAGCAAAAAGATTAAATGAAAAATATGCAAAGCAAGGTAAAGAAAAATTTTATTTTCTATATAGAGATAGAGTCTGGAATTCTAGTGAGAAATGTTATTTAGGCTGGGAAAGAAAAAGAGGAATGCTTTGCCAGTTTAATCAATATTTATTAACAGGAGAAAACAAATTTAGGGTAAACACAATAAAACAAAAGTTAAATATTAAGTATGTAATAACGCTAGACTCAGATACAAACCTTGTGCTCGGCACTGCAAAAGAATTAATAGGTGCAATGGCACATATTTTAAATAAACCTGTTTTAGATAAAGATAAAAATATAATAATAGATGGTCATGCTCTTATACAACCACGAGTTGGAGTCGATTTGCCATCAAGCAGAAAAAGCTTATTAACAAGGTTATATTCTGGTATGGGAGGAACAGACTCATATACAAATGCTGTTTCAGACATATACCAAGATAATTTTGATGAAGGTATTTTTACAGGTAAAGGAATATATGATTTAGAATTATTCCATAAAATACTATGTGATGAAATACCAGAGAATAAAGTATTAAGCCATGACTTGTTAGAAGGAAGTTATTTAAGATGTGGCCTTGCAACAGATATATTAGTATTAGATGGATTTCCATTTAAGTACAGTAGTTACGTTGCAAGACAACATAGATGGGTTAGAGGAGATTGGCAAATTTCAGGTTGGCTAAAAAATATAATTACAATAAAAGATAATAAAAGAAGGGTAAATCCATTAAATGCAATATCAAAATTTAAGATACTAGATAATTTAAGAAGAAGTTTAATTCCAGTAACTGCATCTATTCTTTTAATAATTGCAGCAATATTTGAATTATTAGATATAGGAAATAGTATAATTACTATAATTGCAATAATTACACTTGCAATGCCAACATTACTAGATATATTAAATTACATTGTATTTAGAAAAAATGTAAATACAGAATCTGTATCTGCTCATAGAAATATAGTAAAATCAATAAGTGGAATAAAGGCAAGTATTATGAGAGGTTTTTTAGAAATAATTTTCTTACCAAACAAAGCATATTCCATGATAAATGCAATAATAAAAACCATATATAGATTAAATGTATCAAAACAAAATTTGTTAGAATGGATGACATCAGAAGAAGCAGAAAAACAGAGCAAAAATACCTTGGCATCATATTACAAAAATATGCTACCAAATTCAATAACTGGAGCAATAGTAATTGTTCTAGGTTTAATTTATTTAAAAGTTTCATTTTTAGTTTTGGGAGTATTATTTTTAATAGCTCCATTAATGGCATGGTATATAAGTCAGGAAGAAGTAGAAAAGAAACAAGTAGAAACAATAACAAAGCAAGATATAGAATATTGTGTAGAAATAGGAAGAAAAACTTGGAAATTTTTTGAGGATAATATAAACGAAACAAATAATTTTCTGCCACCAGATAATTATCAAGAAGATAGGAAAGAAAAAGTAGCACATAGAACATCTCCAACAAATATTGGTTTAGGCTTGCTTGCAGTAATTTCAAGTTATGATTTAGGATTTATAGATTTAGAAGCTTGTATAAGTTTATTAGATAAAATGTTACAAACAATAGAAAAATTGCAAAAGTGGAATGGACATTTATATAACTGGTATAATACAAAAACCTTAGAACCATTATTTCCAAGATATATTTCAACAGTTGATAGTGGAAACTTTATAGGATATTTATACACATTAAAACAATTCATAATACAAGAGATAAATAATCAAGAACAGAAAACAAGAATGGTAAATATAATAGATACAATTATAGATAACACAGATTTTTCTATATTATATGATTACAAAAAAAGACTATTTTCAATAGGTTTTAATGTAGAAGAGAATAAATTAACAGATTCATATTATGATTTATTAGCATCTGAAGCAAGACAAGCAAGTTTAATAGCAATAGCAAAAAGAGATGTACCAGCAAAGCATTGGAGCAGTTTAAGCAGAACACTTACAAATTTGAAAAGATATAAAGGCTTAATATCATGGTCTGGAACAGCATTTGAATATTTAATGCCAAATGTAAATATCAGAAGATATAAGGGGAGCTTACTTGATGAGTCGTGCAGATTTATGCTTATGAGTCAAAAAGAATATACTAAGCAATTAGGTATACCTTGGGGAATTTCAGAGGCAGCTTTTAGCTTAAGAGATTTGAATAATAATTATCAATATAAAGCATTTGGAATACCATGGCTTGGATTGAAGCGTGGACTAGAAGAAGATATGGTAGTATCTTCTTATGCAATATTTTTAAGTTTAATATATGATGCAAAAGGTGCAATAAAAAATTTAAGAACACTTGAGAAACAAGAAATGTATGGAGATTATGGTTTTTATGAATCTATTGATTATACAATATCAAGACTAAAATATGGTGAAAGTTATGAAGTTGTTAAAACATATATGGCACATCACCAAGGCTTAATATTGTTATCAATAAATAACTTAGTAAATAAAGAAATATTAATTGAGAGATTTAGTAGTAACCCAGAGATAGAAGCAGTTGACATTTTATTACAGGAACGTATGCCAGAAAAGGCAATTATTACAAAAGAAAAGAAGGAAAAGGTACAAAAATTAAAAATACAAGATTATGAAAATTATACTGAAAGGGTTTATACAAAATTTAATCAAAACTTAAATGCCTCAAATGTAATTTCAAATGGCGAATATACAATAGTTTCAAACTTAAAAGGTATTGGTTATAGTAAATTTGGAAATTTACTAATTAATAGATATAAAGAAACTGCAGATTATAATCAAGGCATATTCTTTTATATAAAGAATTTAGGAACGAAACAAATATGGGCAAACACACCAGAGAAAAAATCAAAAGTTGTTTTCGCGCCAGATGTTATAAAATATGTTAGAACAGAAGGAAGTATAGAAACAAAAACAAAAATAACTGTTGCTCCAGAAGATAATTTAGAAATAAGAAGATTGGAACTTAAAAATAATGGAAATAATATAGAAACTTTAGAGGTAACAAGTTATTTTGAACCAGTACTTTCAACTGATAAACAAGACTATGCACATACAGCTTTTAACAATTTGTTTTTAATATTTAAAGAGATAGAAAATGGTGGAATATTAATAAAAAGAAAGAAAAGAGAAGCAAAACAAAAAGAAGTATATGTGGGAGTAAACTTATATACTGAAAGTGAAACTATAGGTGATGGAGAATATGAAATAGATAAAGAAAAATTTATGGGCAAAGGAAATTTCAAAGTGCCAGAGGCTATAAAGGATTCCAAACCTTTCACTAAAAATTTAGGACTATCCACAGACCCAGTTCTTGCAATGAAAAAAACAGTAAAAATAATGCCACGAGAAAGTGTAATATTAGATTTAGTTATATCAGTATCTTATGATGAAGAAGAAACGAAGCAAGTTTTACAGAATTATTTGGCAACAAATACAGTATCAAAAACGTTTGAGTTATCAAGAGCAAAAACAGAAGCGGAAACAATTTATTTGGGACTAAAAGGAAAGGATATAGAAAAGTACCAAAAAATCTTATCATATTTAATGTTCCAAAATCCAATGAAAAAGCACATTTTAGAGCATTTGCCAAATAGAGTATATGCACAAAGCGAATTGTGGAAATATGGAATATCAGGAGATTTACCAATATTATTAGTAAGAATAGAAGACGTAAACGATATGTATGTAATAAGAGATGTTTTAAAAGCTTTTGAATTTTTCAGAAGCAAAAACATAAAGATTGATTTAGTAATATTAAACGAAGAAAAGAATAGTTATGAACATTTTATTAAATTTGAGATAGAAACAGAAATACAAAATAAACAATTAGCATTTTTGAGAAACGCATTTGGTGGAATATTTGTAATTAATGAAAAAGAAATTTCAAAAGAAGATGTAGATTTATTAGAATTTAGATGTAATTTAGAACTTAATAGTTCACTTGGCAACATAGAAGGACAACTTAGGGACTTAGAAGAAGAACATGAAGATAAAATAAAGAACATTGGTGAAGAAAATAGACCAATATCAATTCTAAATACAGAGATGGAAAGCCTTCCAGAAGATTATAGCAACTTAAAATATTATAATGATTATGGTGGTTTTTCAGAAGATGGTTTAGAATATAAAATTAGGATAAATAAAAATAATAAATTACCAACAGCATGGAGTAATATTCTTGCAAATCCAAGCTTTGGAACAGTAATTACGCAAAATATGGGAGGCTTTACTTGGAGTAAAAACAGTAGGCTTAATAGAATATCTGCATGGAATAATAGCAGTAATATTGATATACCTTCAGAAATTATATATTTTAAAGATAAAGCAACAGGTAGAGTTTGGAGCTTGTGTGAAAATATAAGTACAGAACCACAAGAATATTATATAAGATATGGATTCCGGCTATGTAAACCTAAAAACAATAAAAGATCAGATAATACAAGAATTAGAAACATTTGTAGCAAAAGAAAATAAAATAAAAATAAACATTTTAAAATTAAAGAATAACTCTGGTGAAAGAAAAAATTTAAGAATTCTTTACTATATTAAACCAGTATTAGGAGAAGATGAAATACAAAGTAACGGATATATAAATGTAAAAATGGAGAATAATGTTGTAACAGCACAAAACTTGTATACAGATAATTTTAAAGGAAATGTAGTATTTTGTGGAAGTAATGAAAAGATAAAATCATATACGGGAAGTAAGGATGAATTTATTGGAGATAAATCTATAGATAGACCAAGAGCAATAGATAGTGTAACTCTAAGTTCTCAAAATGGGCTTCGGAGAAAATTCATGTATTGCATTAGAAATTGAAATTGATTTAGAAGCTTATGAAAATAGAGAGATAGTTCTATTCTTAGGTGAAGAAGATAATTTATTAAATGCAAAGGATATGGCATATAAATATTCTAAAATATCAAATTGTAGAGAGGAATTAAACAATGTAAAGAGATTCTGGTATGAACTTTTAACAAGAATACAAGTAAAAACCCCATTAGAATCTATGAATATAATGTTAAATGGTTGGGCAATTTATCAAACAATAGTATCAAGATTATGGGCAAGAACAGGTTATTACCAATCAGGTGGAGCAATAGGCTTTAGAGATCAGTTACAAGATACTTTAGGTATAAAATATATAGCTCCAGAGATTATGAAAAATCAGATAATAACTCAGTCAAGTCATCAATTTATAGAAGGCGATGTAGAGCATTGGTGGCATGATGAAACCGGAAGAGGCATAAGAACAAGATTTTCAGATGATTTATTGTGGTTATGTTATGTAGTAACTGAGTATATAAATTATACAGGAGATGAAGAAATTTTAAATATAGAAACACCATATTTGGAAGGAGAAGAATTAGCAGATGATTTAGATGAAAGGTACGATTTTTACCCACAATCTGAAATAAAAGGAACAATTTATGAGCATTGTATAAAAGCCATAGAAAAATCATTGAATTTTGGAGAAAATGGCCTACCTAAAATAGGTTCGGGAGACTGGAATGATGGATTAAACACAGTAGGAAATAAAAGAAAAGGCGAAAGTGTATGGCTAGGATTTTTCATTTATGAGGTTTTAACAAGATTTATACCAATTTGTGAGAAAAAAGGCGATTTAGATAAAGTAGAAAAATATAAAACTGTAAAAGAAAATTTAAAGAAAGCATTAAATACCGCAGGCTGGGATGGAAGATGGTTCAAAAGAGCATTTACAGATGATGGAGAACCAATAGGAAGTATAGAGAATGAAGAATGTAGAATAGATAGCATATCACAAAGTTGGGGAGTAATATCAGGTGCAGCAGATAATGATAAAAAATATATATCAATGGAAAGTTTAGAAAATCATTTAATAGATAAAGAAAATGGAATAATCAAATTGCTGGACCCACCATTTAATAAAACAAAAATGGAGCCAGGGTATATAAAAGCATACTTGCCAGGAGTTAGGGAAAATGGAGGACAATACACACATGCAGCCATGTGGGCAATTATAGCATTTACGAAATTAGGTTTTGGTGATAAAGCCCTAGAATATTATAGAATGATAAATCCAATAGAACATTCAAGAACTAAAGAAACAGCAATTAAATATAAGGTAGAGCCTTATTCTATTGCAGCAGATATATATGGTGCAGAAGGGCTTGCTGGAAGAGGAGGCTGGACATGGTATACAGGTTCAAGTAGTTGGTTTTATAAAGCAGGAATAGAAAATATATTGGGCTTAAATATAAAAAATGGAGTTTTAAAAATGGAACCATGTATTCCAAAAGACTGGAAGGAATATAGCATAAAATATAGATATAAAGCAAGTATATATAATATTAAAGTTAAGAATGAAAATGGAAGAAATACAGGAGTAAGTAAGTTTTATCTAAATGGAAAAGAGGTTGAAGAAAAACAAGTAGTGTTAAATCCAGAAGGTGGAATTTATGATATATTAATTGAAATGTAAAATTTTTTAAGTTATTTGTAGACTAAGAATAATTTTCTTAGTCTACAATTTATTGTCTACAATGCACAGCCAATTATATGTACAAAGTAGCCAAACGCAGGAGTTCTATATTTTTTCTATAGTCTAATACTTAATATATAATAATTTTTAATGAAAGCATTGAATTGCATGAGAAAAAGTAGTAAAATAGGTATTATTAAAATTCGAACATAAAAAACATATAATATAGAGAAACATATTATAACAAAACAATTGTAGAAAATTTAGGAGGAGAAAAATGCTTGAATTAGAGGACAATAAGCATAAGTTGATAGAGTTAAAAGAAAAAATAAATAGTCTTAAAGAGGCTTTGAATATTGTGCAGATGGAAAAAGATATAAAGGCATTAGAGGATGAAACAACTAAAGATAACTTTTGGGATAATCAGCAAAATTCAAGTGTAATTCTTACTAAAATGAAACGTTTACAAAATAAGTTAGAAAAGTTTAAGAAAATAGAAAATGAACATGAAAATTTAGTAGGTTTAAATGAACTACTTATTGATGAAGAAGATATGGAACTTGGAAAGGAGGTTTTAAAAAATACAAAAAAATTAGAAGAAGAGATAGAGCATTTACAATTGGAAACATTGCTTTCAGGTAAATACGATAAAAACAATGCAATAGTAACACTTCACCCCGGAGCAGGAGGCACAGAATCACAGGACTGGGCAGAAATGCTATATAGAATGTATTGTAGGTGGGCTGTAGCAAATCAATTTGAAGTTGAAGAACTAGACTACCTAGAAGGTGATGAAGCAGGAATAAAAAGTGTAACATTTTTAGTAAAAGGTGAAAATGCATATGGATATCTAAAGGGAGAGATGGGAGTTCATAGATTAGTTAGAATTTCTCCATTTGATGCAGGAGGAAGAAGACATACATCATTTGCATCTGCTGAAGTCCTTCCAGAGATAACTGAAGATATAGAATTAGATATAAATCCAGATGATATAAAAATGGATGTTTATAGAGCATCAGGTGCAGGCGGACAAAAAGTAAATAAAACATCATCAGCAGTAAGATTAACTCATATTCCAACAAATATAGTTGTAGCATGCCAAACTCAAAGGTCACAAACGCAAAATAGAGAAGTTGCTATGACTATGTTAAAATCTAAGTTATTAGAATTAAAAGAAAAAGAAAATAAAGATAGAATAGAAGATTTAAAAGGTGTTCAAAGAGAAATTGCTTGGGGAAGTCAAATACGTTCATATGTATTTTGTCCATATACATTAGTAAAAGATCATAGAACAAATTATGAAGTAGGTAATGTAGAAGCAGTTATGAATGGTGACTTAAATGGATTTATAGAAAGTTATTTAAAAAGCAATGTTAGTAATGAAAATATATAAAAAGTATTATTAAATTTTGCAATAATATGATTTTAATTTTAAAAAAATAAGGCAAATTTACATCATTTAATAAACGTGATAATGTAATTATCATATAATATGTAAGAACGATATAACATTTAAACTTAGATGTTATTGGTATTAATAAAGAAACTAGAGGAATGAAATTATAATGAAAATAGTTGTACAAAAATTTGGAGGAACATCTGTGGCAGACACAGATAAATTATACAATGTGTGTAAACATATTATTAAAGAAAAAAAGAAAGGAAAAAGTGTAATTGCTGTTGTATCAGCACAAGGTAATACAACAGATGATTTAATTAGACAAGAAGCGGAGATAACACAAGAGCCAAATAAAAGAGAACATGATTTGTTAGTATCAGTAGGAGAACAGATAACAACTGCAAAACTTGCAATGTGCTTACAGAATCAAGGATATAATGCTAAATCATATTTAGGATGGCAAGTTCCAATAATTACAGATTCAAATTTTGGAGATGCAAATGTGATACAAGTAAAAACAGATAATATTTTAAAAGAATTAGAACAAGATAATATAGTAGTAGTAGCAGGCTTTCAAGGAATAGATAAGAAAAATAATATTACAACACTTGGTAGAGGAGGCTCAGATACTACAGCAATAGCTATAGCAGCAGCTTTAGAAGCTGAAAAATGTGAGATATTTACAGATGTAGATGGAGTATATTCAAAAGATCCAAATAAAAGTGAAGATGCTATAAAATATGAAAAAATATCATATGATAAAATGTTGGAAATGGCAAATAATGGGGCAAAGGTTTTACATAATAAATGTGTAAGATTAGCAAAAGAAAACAATGTAAGAATAGTGGTTAAAT
>CANQXC010000027.1 GCA_947627785.1 uncultured Clostridia bacterium
AGAAAACATCTGACACGAATTATAGTACAGCAAGTCTAAGCAATTCAACAAACAGCAGTTACACATTTGAAGGCTTATTAAAGAATACAAAATATGACATAAAAGTAGTAGTAGATGGAGATAAAGCAGGCCACACAGGTACAGGAGAGATAAAAGAACAACAAACTACCACATTAGCAGGAACAGTTACAATTGGAGATCCAAGTTGGTCATCAGGATCAGCAAGTGTAACATTAAGCACAACTACAAATTATAAAATAAAGTGGAAAAAAGGAGCAAGTGGAGATTGGTCTGGACCAGTAAATAGTGGAACAACCATAGCGGATCTAAACCATAATGATATAGTATATGCAGCATTATGGGATGGAACGAACTTAGGAGATGAAACAAATAAAACAATATTGGATGAAAATCCACCAAAAGCTACAATTACGGTTTCAACCTCTGCATATAATTCAGTAAAAATATCAGTAACAGCATCAGATGACGAGAGTGGATTGGCGGACACAGATACGTATACATATTATAAAAATGGAGTTGTTAATGGAACTGCAACTACAGACAATACTCATACTTTCACAAGTTTAAGTGCAAGCACAAATTATACATTTAAGGTGAAAGTTATTGATAAAGCTGGTAAATCTATAGAGGTAGATAAATCAGTCACTACTCCGAAGAAGCCTAGCACTGCTAAAATTGTTGTTTCATTTAATAGTAGTACATGGACGTTCGATATCTCAAGTTATGTCGGTAAAAGTTGGTCTGCATTGAAAGGAATTAACTTATCAGACACGACAAAAACTAGGACCTTGCGTATTATGGGTCAGGATGAGGTACAGTGGTGGATGTCGGGAACTGAAGGCTTGGAGGGATTTATATTAACTTACAAATCCAACACGACCGTCTACGGCAGTTTCCCGTTCAGCACTATAATCAAAGATCAAACGTACTACGGCAACTATTAAATACGGGGATTTTGAATTTGGTATTTTGCATTTAGAGATTGTATAATATGGTGTGTGAAATATAAATGAAGTGAACCCAAATTGTTAGACAAAAAGTGATATGAACCCAAATTATTAGACAAAAAGTTTAATAAGGAGGGTTCATTTTTATGGGAAAAACCAAATATTCAAATGAACTAACAAGGATGTGTTAGCAATCAATAAAATGGCGTAGTTATAAATAATTGTAATTGAGCTAACAGAAACGATAAAGCTGAGCTAGACTTAGATTTAACCCAAGGTTTTGTAATCAATAACTTAGTAAAAAATTTAAAATTTTACAAAAAACTATGTTAATATTTTACTTTTTTTGATATACTATTAAAAATAAGTTTATCATTGAAAGGAATATTAAAAAATTTATGAAAATAAAAATGCAGAAAATGAAATTCTTAAGAAATATAATAATTGGAATAATTGCATTACTAATAGTAGCATTCATAATAAACACAGCACCAGGATATAAAAGAAACAAATTTAAAGATGTAACAAACTTAGTAATAGGTGATGAAAACGTAACAGAGTTACTGCAAAAACCAATATATAAAGATGAAGAAGGAAATATATATATTGCAAAAGAAGATATTAAAGAGTTTTTAGATAAAACCATATACTATGATAAAGAAAATGAAATGATAATTTTATCTTCAAATTTTACTGTTGCAAGTATGAAACTTGGAGAAAAGGTAATAAATATAAACGGAACAAACAAAGATATTTTGAATTCTGTAATTTATAAAGATGATATAATTTATATACCAATACAAGGAATAAAAACAGTATATAATTTGGAGATTAGTTATAAGCCAGAAGAAGATGTTCTTATAATAGATAAACTAAATGAAGGCATGATAAAAGCAGAGGTAGAAAAAGAAGCAGATATAAGGTATAAACCAAGAAGCTTATCTAAAAAAGTAGGAAGACTTCAAGTAGGAGAAATTGTAAGTGCATTTTATACTACCAGTAAAGGTTGGAGATTAATACGAACAGAAAAACGGAGAGGTAGGTTATGTTAAAGCAAATGTTTTAACAAATGAATACATATTAAGGCAAGATATGAATAAGAATATTGAAACAAAAGAAATAAGCATAAGTATAAATGATGGAACAATGATACAAGTAAATGGAAGAAAAACACTAATAAAAGATTTATTAAGTATGACAGAGGAAGGCATATTACTAAAAAATGTAGAATTACCAAATAAAGGAGAAGAAATTGATATTTGGGCAAATTTAAGTATAGGAAATGCTAATTTAACTAATTATGAAGAAAGAACAAAAGTTATAAAAAATATTGCAAGTATAGCAAGAAAAAATAACATAAAAGGTATAAATATTGTATTATCAGATAATAACAAAGATTCAGAAAGATTTATTATAGAATTAGCACCAAGGTTAAATGAAATAGGAATTATAACAAATATAATAAAAAATACAGATATACAAAAAGATATGTATGAAAATATAGTTAGTTATATAATAACAAATTAGATAAGAAAAATTGGAAGGAATATAAATATTATGAAAAAAATATTAATTATTGTATTATGTGTAATATTAGTTTTAGTAATTGCCTTAATAGGAACATATGAGGTATTAACAATGCCAGTAAGCAAAAGTATAGAAGAAAAAGAAATTCTAATACCACTTGGAAGTGGAACAGAAGATATTGCAAAAATTTTAAAAGAAAACAATTTAATAAAAAATGAACTTGTTTTTAGAATGTATGTAAAAATAAACCATGTATCGGATTTCCAAGCAGGTACATACTATTTAAAAGAAAGTATGAATTTAAAAGAAATAACAGATATGTTAAAAACAGGAATAATGTATGATCAAAACCACATAACATTAACATATTTAGAAGGAAAGCCTATCTGGTGGTTAGCAGAAGAAATATCTAAAAAAACAAATAATACAGAAGAAGATGTGTATGCTGTTCTAGAAGATGAAGAATATATTAATGAATTAATTGAAAAATATTGGTTTTTAACGGATGATATTAAAAATGAAGATATATATTATCCCTTAGAAGGATATTTGTTCCCAGATACTTATGAAATTTCTAATAAAGATGCAAGCCCAAAAGAGATATTTGAAAAAATGTTGAATAAAATGGAAGAGGTTTTGGAAGAATATAAAGATGAAATTGAAGAAAATAAATATTCTATTCACCAGTTAATAACACTTGCTTCAGTTATAGAAACAGAAGGAACGAATAAAGAGAATAGAAAAAATGTTGCAAGTGTATTTTATAATAGGTTAGATTTAGGAATGTCACTAGGAAGCGATGTTACAACATATTATGCAATAAAAGTAAATATGGGGGATAGGGATTTATACCAAAAAGAAATTGATACATATAATCCATATAACACAAGAGGACCAAATATGGAGGGAAAACTACCAGTAGGACCTATTTCTTCTGTTGGAAGAGAAAGCATAGAAGCTGCAATTGAACCAAACGATACAGATTATTTATTCTTTGTAGCTGATAAAGATGGAAAAATATATTTCACTACTACAAATGCAGAGCATATGCAAGTTATTAATGAATTACAAAGTAGTGGAAAATGGTATGAATATTAAAATTTTAAAAAAATAGGAAGGTAGCTTATATTTGCTACCTTCTAAAATTCTATTTTACTTATCTACAGTTATTGTTGTTGTTACTTCTTTCATTTTGGTTGTTATTATTGTTATTATTTCTATTGTTGTTATTATTATTGTTGTTATTGTTTTTATTATTTTTATTTTCTGACATAATAAGCACCTCCTAAAAATTTATATTAATAGTATGAACAAAATGATTAAAATTATACATTATTATATTTAACTTAGAGAGAGCATGATTATAAAAATTATGCGAATTATATATTATATAAACCAACTAAAGAATTTTTATTTTAAAATTGATAGTAAGTTTAAACAAAAATAACAAATTATGTAAATAAAAGAAGGTATTATAGTCTTTATGTCGAATAATATATAATAAGAAAGGTGCTTAAAATGGTTCGATACTCGGAATCTATTATAGATGAAATAAAAGCTAGTAATAATATACTAGATATCATATCACAATATGTAATATTAAAAAGAAGCGGTAGAAATTTCTTAGGATTGTGTCCCTTTCATAAGGAAAAATCACCTTCTTTTTCTGTTTCTCCGGATAAACAAATTTTTCATTGCTTTGGTTGTGGAATTGGAGGCGATGTTATTACATTTATATGCAAAATGGAAAATGTAAATTACAGAGAAGCCATCCAAATTCTTGCAGAAAAGGCAAATATTGCTTTGCCAGTTTCAGATAATGCTCAAGATGCAAAAAAAGAAATGCTAAAACAAAAAGTATATGAAATAAATGAAATTGTTGCAAAATTTTACCATGAGAATTTGTATAAACCATCAGCAAAACCTGCACAAGAGTATGTAAAAAAGAGAAAATTAGATAATAATACATTAAAAAAATTTATGATAGGCTATTCAAATAATACTAATGAAGTATATAAGTTATTAAAACAAAAAGGTTTTAAAGAAGAAGAAATTTTATTATCTAATTTAGTAAAAAAAACAGATTATGGGTATAATGATGTATATAAGAATAGATTAATGTTTCCAATACAAGATGTAAGAGATAGAGTAATAGCATTTGGAGGTAGAGTTTTAGATGATTCTAAACCAAAATACATAAACTCTCCAGAAGGAATTGTATATAATAAGGGTAGAAATTTATATGCATTAAATGTTGCTAAAACAGCTAATTTAAAGAATATGATAATGGTTGAAGGTTATATGGATGCTGTATCTTTACATCAAAGAGGAATACCAAATGCTGTGGCATCACTTGGAACATCTCTTACAGAGGGACAAGCAAGATTACTTAGAAAATATACTGAAAAAGTGGTAATTTCTTATGATTCAGATGGTGCAGGACAAGCAGCAACTTTAAGAGGTTTAGATATACTTACAAATGTTGGATGTGATGTAAGAATCTTACAAATGGAGGGAGCAAAAGACCCAGATGAATATGTAATAAAATATGGAAATGGAAGATTTAACTTATTAGTAGAAAATGCGATATCTTTAATAGAATTCAAAACAAAAGTAATAAAAAAGGATTTAGATTTAAGCAATGTAAATGATAAGATAAAATTTTTAAAAGAAACAGCAAAACTTTTAACTAGAGTAGATAGTAAATTAGAACAAGAGTTATATATAGACAAAATTGCAAAGGAATATGATATTTCAAAAGAAGCACTTTATGCAGAAATAAATAAACTTAGCAATAAAAATGTAAATATTAAAGTTTTAGAAAGAGCACCAAGAACAGTTATAAAAAGAGAAGAAACAGATAAAAAGTTAATTGAAAGAGAAAAAGCAATTATTGCTTTGCTAATTCAAGAAAAAGAAAAAGCATATGAACAGATGAAAAACGAAATAAATGTAGATGATTTTAAATCTGAAATTAATAAAAAAATACTAAAAAAATTGTATGAAGAATTTGAAAAAGGAAATAGTAATATAAATAATGTATTAAGTAGTTTTAATGAAGATGAAGAAGCAATGAGTAGATTAACAGAGGTAATGGCAGAAGAATATCAAATAAAGAATGATGATAAAGCAATAAAAAATGCTATTAATACATATAAAATAGAAAAATTAGATGCAAGAAAAATGGAGTTGATAGAAAGGCAGCAAACACCTGGTTTAAGCTCCGAAGAAGAAACTGCAATTGTTCAAGAGATAAATAAGATAATTATAGAAAAAAAATTAATAAAGTAATGCTTTTTTCCAAAGAGGAGGATAATATGGAAGAAGAAAAAAATGTAAAAAAAGAGGATGAAAATATAGAAGATAACACTGAAAAAAAGGTAACAGATATTATAAAAAAGGCTAAAGAAAAAGGAAATATAACATATGGGGAATTGGCAAACGAGTTAGGTGATATAAATCCAGAGCAAATAGATAAAGTGTTTGATGTAATGGAGGAAATGGGTGTAGATGTATTAAAGGATGAACTAGAAGAACCAGATATAGATGATTTAGAAGAGGTAGAAGACTTAAAATTAGATGATATAGAGAATATGTCTCTTGAAGGAATAAGTACAGATGATCCTGTAAGAATGTATTTAAGAGAAATAGGAAAAATAGAACTATTATCTTTTGAAGAAGAGTTAGAATTGGCTAAAAGAATTTTAGAGGGAGATGAGGAGGCTAAACAAAAGCTTGCTGAATCAAACCTAAGATTAGTTGTAAGTATAGCTAAAAAATATGTTGGTAGAGGTTTACTATTCTTAGACTTAATACAAGAAGGAAATATGGGATTAATAAAAGCAGTAGAAAAATTTGATTATACAAAAGGATATAAATTTAGTACCTATGCAACATGGTGGATAAGACAAGCAATTACAAGAGCAATTGCAGACCAAGCAAGAACAATAAGAATTCCAGTTCATATGGTGGAAACTATAAATAGATTAATACGTACCTCAAGACTATTATTACAAAGATTAGGAAGAGAGCCAAGTCCAGAGGAGATTGCTGCAGAGATGGAATTACCAGTAGAGAAAGTAATGGAAATACAAAAAATTGCACAAGACCCTGTATCATTAGAAACTCCAATAGGAGAAGAAGATGATAGCCACTTAGGTGATTTTATACAAGATGAAGATAGCCCAGCTCCACAAGATTCAGCCTCATTTACTTTAATGAAAGAACAATTAGATGAAGTTATGAATACATTAACTCCACGTGAAGCAAAAGTTTTAAAATTAAGATTCGGACTAGAGGATGGAAGAGCAAGAACATTAGAAGAGGTTGGAAAAGAGTTTGAGGTTACAAGAGAAAGAATAAGACAAATAGAGGCAAAGGCTTTAAGGAAGCTTAGACATCCAAGTAGAAGTAAAAAGCTTCGTGACTATATGAATTAAAAAGGAGAGAAAAATATATGTGCAATCATAATTTAGAAGGAAAATATGAACCAAATTCATTTGAAGAAGATATATATAAAGAGTGGGAAAGCAAGGAATATTTTAAACCAAGTGGAAATAAAGAAAAAGGAAGTTACTGTATAATGATGCCTCCTCCAAATGTTACAGGCAAGTTACATATGGGACATGCATTAGATGGTACACTTCAAGATATATTAATTAGATATAAAAGAATGCAAGGATATAATACTTTATGGGTTCCATGAACTGACCATTCTGCTATTTCAACAGAGGTTAAGCTAGTTGAAAAATTAAAAGAAGAAGGTATAAATAAACAGGATTTAGGTAGAGAAAAATTCTTAGAAAGAGCTTGGGATTGGACAAGAGAGTATGGCGGAACTATTGTAAAACAGCAAAAAAGATTAGGCTGTAGTAGTGATTGGACTAAAGCAAGATTTACAATGGATGAGGGACTTTCAAAGGCGGTTCTTACAGTATTTAAAAAGTTATATGATAAAGGGTTGATTTACAAGGGTAAAAGAATGATAAATTGGTGCCCTTGTTGTAATACATCTATTTCAGATGCAGAAGCGGTTTACACAGAAGAAGATACACATCTTTGGCATATTAAGTACAAAGTTGTTGGAGAGGATAGATATTTAACAGTTGCAACAACAAGACCTGAAACAATGCTTGGAGATACAGCAGTTGCAGTTCATCCAGAAGATGAAAGATATAAAGATTTGGTGGGTAAAAAATGTATATTGCCAATAATGAATAAAGAAATTCCAATTATTGCAGATGAGTTTGTAGAAAAAGAATTTGGAACAGGTTGTGTAAAAATTACACCAGCACATGACCCAAACGATTATCAAGCTGGTTTATCTCATAACCTAGAAATAATAGAAGTATTTGATGAAAACTTTAAAATGAATGATTTAGTACCTGAATATAAAGGAATAGATATATATGAAGCAAGAAAACTAATAGTTGAAAAATTACAAGAGCTTGGAGTTTTAGTAAAAATAGAAAATTATAGACATAAAGTAGCAAAGCATGATAGATGTGGAACAACAGTTGAACCAAAAATTTCAGACCAATGGTTTGTTGCAATGAAAGATTTAGCAAAACCAGCAATAGAAGCAGTTAAAACAGGTAAAACCAGATTTGTTCCAGAAAAGTTTGAAAAAACATATTTTAACTGGTTAGATAACATACAAGACTGGTGTATATCACGCCAAATTTGGTGGGGACATCAAATACCAGCATATTATTGTAAAGAATGTGGAGAAATAAATGTAGATATTGAAAAGCCAGAAAAATGCTCTAAATGTGGTAGTAGCAATTTAGAGCAAGACCCAGATACATTAGACACATGGTTTAGTTCAGCATTATGGCCATTTTCAACACTTGGCTGGCCAGAAGAAACTGAAGATTTTAAAACATTCTTCCCTACAAATACATTAGTTACAGGGTATGATATAATTTTCTTCTGGGTAGTAAGAATGATGTTTTCTTCATTAGAGCAAACAGGAGAGGTTCCATTTAAAGATGTATTTATACATGGAATAGTAAGGGATAGCCAAGGAAGAAAAATGTCTAAGAGTTTAGGAAATGGAATAGACCCATTAGAAATTATAGAAAAATATGGAGCAGATAGTTTAAGATTTTCATTAATATCTGGAACATCAGCAGGAAACGACATGAGATTTTTGCCAGAAAAACTTGAAGCAGCAGGAAACTTTGCAAATAAAGTTTGGAATGCAGCTAAATTTGTTTTAATGAATTTAGAAGATGCAGATGAGAAATATTTAAATAAACCAATTGATGAAATATTACCAGAACTTTTAACAGAGGATAAATGGATAATTTCAAAATTAAACACATTATCAAAAGAAGTTGCAGTAAATATGGATAATTATGATTTAGGTGTTGCACTAGATAAAATTTATACATTTATTTGGAACGAATTTTGCGATTGGTATATTGAAATTGTAAAAACAAGATTATATGATAAAGAAAATAGCACAATATGTATTAAACAAAGTTTTAGGAGATGCTTTAAAATTATTACATCCATTTATGCCATTTGTAACAGAGAAAATATATAAAAAATTGTATAATATGGATGAAAGCATAATGATAGCAAAATATCCTGAGTATAGCAAAAAGTTATGTTTTGAAGATGAAGAGCATAAAATTGAGCAAATTAAAGAGATAATATCTGGAATTAGAAATATAAGAACAACAATGAATGTTCATCCTTCTAGAAAATCAAAACTAATATTTATAGCAAAACCAGAATACAAATCTGTAATAGAAGAATCAACAGGCTTTATAAAAAAACTAGGCTTCAGTGAGGAAATAGAAATAAGAAAAGAAAAAGTAGATATTCCACAAAATGCAGTAAATGTATTAACACAAGATTTAGAGGTATTTATGCCATTTGAAGATTTAGTGGATATTGAAGAAGAAAGACAAAGATTGCAGAAGGAAAAGGAAAAAATACTTATAGAAAAAGAAAAAACAGATAAGATGCTTGGAAATCCAGGTTTCTTAGCAAAGGCTCCAGCAGCAAAAGTTGAGGAAGAAAAAGAAAAACTTGCTAAATGGAATGAAATGCTAGAAAGCATTGAGCAAAGACTTAAAAACTTATAAAGTTATGAAATAATACAATTACATTAGGCATTTTTTCCCAAAATGATTGAAATTTTCCTAAAAAAATGATAAAATGAAAATGCATGAAAATTCGACAAAAAATATATTTTTAGGGGGAATATCATGAAAGATATTAAAATATTTGCTTGTAATTCAGCAGAAAGTTTTACACAGGAGATTTGTGATACTTTAGGCTTACCAATGGGAAAAAAAGAATCATTTAAATTTGCAAATGATAATAATTTTGTACAATTATTAGAAACAGTTAGAGAACAGGATGTATTCATAGTTCAAACAACAATGCCACCAGTAAACGAAAGAGTAATGGAATTGTTAATAACAATTGAAGCAGTAAAAAGAGCTTCAGCAAAGAGAATAACAGTGGTTTTACCATACTTTATGTATTCAAGGTCAGATAAAAAAGATCAACCAAGAATACCAGTAACAGCCAAATTAATGGCAACTTTATTAGAAGCAGCAGGAGCAGATAGAATATTAACCTGCGACTTACATAATCCAGCAATACAAGCATATTTTGATATCAACTGTGATAGATTAACAGCAAAACATTTATTAGAGAAATACTTTAAAGCAAAGAACTTAACTGATATTGTTGTTGTAGCAACAGATGCA
>CANQXC010000028.1 GCA_947627785.1 uncultured Clostridia bacterium
CTTGTCCAGTTGCAGCAGATATTTTATATATTTCTATATTTAACCTTTTAGCCATCTCTTCTAGCTTTTTATATCCTGTTTCATCTTGCATACTATCTATTTTATTTGCTACTATTATTTGTTTTCTCTTACTTAATTTTTCACTGTATTTTTTTAATTCTTTGTTTATTATTTTAAAGTCCTCCACAGGATTTCTACCTTCTGTTCCAGAAACATCAATTACATGTAATAACAGTCTTGTTCTTTCTATATGACGTAAGAATTGCAATCCTAAACCAATCCCTTCACTTGCTCCTTCAATAATTCCAGGAATATCGGCTATTACAAAACTATCTCCATATTCTGTTTTTACTACTCCTAAATTTGGCTCTAGAGTTGTAAAATGGTAATCTGCAATTTTAGGTCTTGCTGAGGTAACCATTGAAAGAATTGTTGATTTGCCTACATTTGGAAATCCTACAAGACCCACATCTGCTAATAATTTTAGCTCTAGTATTAGCTCTTTTTCTATTCCTTTTTCTCCACCTTGAGCAAAATGTGGAGCTTGTCTTGTTGCAGTTGCAAAATGTGAATTTCCTTTTCCTCCTCTTCCTCCTGGTAAAACTAATTCTTTTTGTCCTGGTGTTGAAAGGTCGGCTATTATTTTTCCTGTTTCACCATCTTTTATAACAGTCCCTAAAGGAACTTTTATATATAAGTCTTCTCCTTTTTTTCCATAGCAGTTATTACCACTGCCATTTTCTCCATTTTGAGCTTTATATTTTTTGTTATATCTAAAATTTATTAAAGTATTTGAATCTGGGTCAACAATAAAATATACGTCTCCACCTTTTCCTCCGTCTCCTCCATCTGGACCTCCTGCTGCTACATATTTTTCTCTTCTAAAAGTTATTGCACCATTTCCACCATCTCCAGATTTAACGAATATTTTTGTATAATCTGTAAGCATTTTTTCACCATCCATTCTGTTTAATATCAATTTTCTAAATTATAATTCCAATTTTTTCTTTAACTGTATCTAGTGTTTTTGATGCTAATTTTCTTGCATTATCAGCACCCTTTTTATATATTTTCTCCAAATATTCTGGATTATTCAAAAGTTCTTTATATTTTTTTTGAATTGGTTCTAATTTTTCAACTACAGCTTCTGCAACTTTTGTTTTAAAATTACCATAGCCAGAACCTTCAAATTCTTTTTCAACTTCTTCCATTGTTTTTGAGGTAACACTACCATATATTTGCATTAAATTACTTACTCCTGGTTTATTTTCTGGATCAAATTTAACTATATTTTCTGAGTCTGTTACTGCCTTTTTGAATTTTTTTAATATTACTTCTGGTTCATCTTCTAGAAAAATTACATCATTTAAATTAGTAGCACTTTTACTCATTTTGCTTGTCGGATCCTGCAATCCCATTATTCTTCCACTCGTCTTTGTTATATATCCCTCTGGAATTACAAAAGTTTTTCCATATATTTTATTAAATCTTTCTGCAATGTCTCTAGCAATTTCTAAGTGTTGCATCTGATCTGCTCCAACTGGCACTAGATTTGCCTGATATAGCAATATATCTGCAGCCATAAGAACTGGATATGTAAATAAACCTGCATTTATATTATCTGCATGTTTTAAAGATTTATCTTTAAATTGTGTCATTCTTGAAAGCTCACCCATATAAGTATAGCAATTTAAAATCCATCCAAGCTCTGCATGTTCCTTTACTTGTGATTGAATAAATATATTGTTTTTTTCTGGGTCTAAACCTGCTGCAACATATATAGCTATTATTTTTAATGTATTATTCCTTAAAGTTTCTGGGTCATTTCTAACTGTTAAAGAATGTAAATTCGCTATCATATAATAACATTCATATTCTTCTTGCATTTTAACCCAATTATCTATTGCTCCTAAATAATTTCCTAATGTTAATTTTCCGGTTGCTTGGATGCCACTTAAAATAATCTTTTTACTCATACTTATATCCTTCCTTTCATTTTTTATAATACTACTTATCAATCTTAAATATATTGTGATTAAGTAGTTAAAAACCTATTATTTTACAATAAAATTAGCAAAAAGCCATCAAATTCAAAGTTTAAATTTGATGACTTATAGTTTTACTTAGTTTCAACTGGGTAAACACTTACTTGTTTTTTGTCTTTACCTTTTCTTTCATATTTAACAGTTCCATCTACTAAAGCAAATAATGTATCGTCACTACCGATATCTACATTGTTACCTGGATACATTTTTGTTCCTCTTTGTCTTACTAATATATTTCCTGCAAGAACAAATTGTCCGTCTGCTCTTTTTATACCTAAACGTTTAGACTCACTGTCGCGTCCGTTTTTTACACTACCTTGACCTTTTTTATGTGCCATCTATCTCAACTCCCTCTTACTTTAATTTTTATCTCAACATTCTATTCTCTTACCTTTTAAGCTTCTACTTTTTTAGTTGTAGCTTTTTTAGTTGTTGTTGTTTTCTTTTCAGCACTTTCAGTTTTTTCAGCTGATGTTCCATTTTTTATAGCTGTTATTTCAACTTTAGTATAAGGTTGTCTATGTCCTTGCTTTGTTCTTTCATTCTTTTTAGGTTTCATCTTGAAAACTATTATTTTTTTACCTTTTCCGTGTGATACAACCTTTCCTTCAACTTTCACACCTTTTACATAAGGATTTCCAACTTGTACTTCTTTTTCATCAGATACTAGAATTACTTTATCAAAATTAACTTTTTTTCCTTCTTCAACATCTAATTTCTCAAAGAATACTGTTTCTCCTTCTACTACTTTGTATTGCTTTCCACAAGCTTCAATTATTGCATACATTATAGAAAAGCACCTCTTCTTTCTTTTAATACTCGCTAAGTTTTAATTTTAGGTAGCTCTATGGCTTTTTTTACCTAACTTAAGCGGCTTACGAATTAATATTTTATCATAGATTATTGGCATTGTCAACCCAATATTTCAAAATTTTACCAAAATCTAGTAATAAACTTCTACTAAATACAAACCATTTGCTGGCAAAGTCTTACCTGCTTTGCTTCTATCTTTAGACTCTATTATTTCAGGAATTTCTTCTGGAGTAATTTTTCCTAAACCAACATCAACTATTGTTCCTGATATTATTCTTACCATATTATACATAAAACCATTTCCTGAAAGCTCTATTATTATTCTTTCACCACATTGCTTTACTTCTGCTTTATATATAATTCTTACCGAATTTTTACTACTTGTTCCACTTGCTCTAAAGCCTTTAAAATCATGCTCTCCTTCAAAATGCTTTATAGCTTTCTTCATTTTTTCTATATCTAGTTTTTGAGGTATATGGCACTCTAAATCTCTATATATTGCACTTCCTTGGGTAGAATTATTTATTATATATCTATATTTTTTTCCTTTACAATTATAACGTGCATGAAAATTTTCGTCCACTTCTTCTGCCTTTTTTATTACTATGTTCTTTTTTAACTTAGAATTTATAGCTATAGCCATTTTTTCTATTTCTATATTACTATTTGTTTTAAAATTTGCAACTTGTCCTAAACTATGTACTCCAGCATCTGTTCTCCCAGATGCTGTAAGTTCAATATCTTCACCAACTATTTCTTTTATTGCTTGTTCAATTTCTCCTTGAATGTTTAATTTGGTGGGTTGCTTCTGCCATCCACCAAATCTTTTACCATCATATTCAATTGTTAATTTTATATTTCTCATTACTGCCCCTTTTTATTTTTCTTTTTATCATCATTCTTTGGAACTAAATTTTTTATAAGTATTTGTTTTAAAGCATCTTCTTTGACATCTGCTATTAAAGTCCCGTTTTTTGCAACAGATATTTTTCCAGTTTCTTCTGATACAACTACTACAATACTATCAGACTCTTTTGAAATTCCTATTGCTGATCTATGCCTTGTTCCTAAACTTTTTGATATATTTTTATCACTTGCTAGTGGTAGCATACAAGCTGCTGCCATAACTTTATTTTCGCTTATTATAACTGCCCCATCATGAAGTGGTGTATTAGGCTGGAATATATTAACTAGTAATTGTGGAGATATATCTGCTCCAATTATTACACCTGTATCTATTATATCTTTAAGTTTTATGTCTCTTTCAAAAACTATTAGAGCTCCAGTTTTTGTATTTGATAATTCTGTAGCTGCAATAGCTACTTTATAAATATTTTCTTTTACCTTTGTTGCAATATCATGGTCTATTCCAAAAAATCTATTTATTTTATTAGAGCCTAATTGTTCTAATGCTCTACGTAATTCTGGTTGAAACATAACTATTAGTAATATAACACCATAAGTCATAAATGAAGTTAATATAAAATTTAATATTCTTAAATTTAAAAATGAACTCAATATTGTAGCTACTATTAATAATATTATCCCTTTTAATAATTGTAATGCTCTTGTTCCTTTTACTACTTGAAAAAATTTAATTATTAAGAAGGCAACTATAACTATATCAATTATAAATGTTATTAAATCATATGGACTATTTACTAAATCTTTTATGAAATTGCTTATACTTCCTTCTTTTAGTGAAGGTATCTCTAGTGTGTTTAGCATTTATAATGCCTCCTTATCCTACAAATATCATATATAGTAATGATGTAGATACTCCCAAAACCATTAATGCTGCCATAATAGCTGCAAATATTCTTACAAATATTTTACCTTTTTTATTCATGCCCTACACTCCCTTTCTTTAGTTTATATTCATTTTCTATAATTGTCATAATGATTTGAACTGTTTTTTCTAAATCATCATTTTTTAAAACATAATCATAAAGTCCTATCTTAGATTCTTCATAGTCAAATCTATTTAGTCTAAGTTCTATTTCTTTTAAATTCGCTTTTTCTACCCTATGTTCTAACCTATTTCTTAACTCCTCTTTTGGAACTCTTAAAAATATTGTTACAATATTTATTTCATTTCTTAATAGCCTTAATAAGTTTTCTGTTCCATTTACTTCTATATCTTTAACAATAATCTTTCCAGATTTAATCTTTTCATCTAGAATTTTTTTAGATGTTCCATAATAGTGTTCATGATGTACTGAATATTCATAAAATTCATTTTCTTTTATTTTTTGCTCAAATTCTTCAGTTGTAATAAAGTTGTATATTTGTCCATTTACCTCGCCTTCCCTTGGCTGTCTATCTGTATATGAAGGCATTGATATTACATTTTCCATTCTTTTCATTAATTCTTTTTTTATTGTATCTTTTCCTGCTCCAGATACTCCAGACAATAATACTAACATTCTTTCACCTTTCCTTCAGCAATTTCATTTGCTGCTAATGTTACAGCTGACCTTTCTTTTACTTTTGTTAAAGGCACTTGTCCTCCTGCTATTTGTCTTGCTCTTTTGGATACTAATATTACAAGTTCAAATCTGTTATCAATTACTTTTAATAAATCTGTAACTGTTGGTTTAATAATCATTTTAAATCAAATCCTTTCTTTAATTAAAATTACTCATCTATATTTTCATCTTTTGATATGTTATTATCTAACCTTGATGCTAATGTTTCAGGTTGAACTGCTGATAAAATTATATGTCCTGAATCCATAATAAGCACAGCTCTTGTTCTTCTACCACAAGTTGCATCAATCGCCGTTTTATCATCTTTGGCTTCTTGTACTAATCTTTTTATTGGTGCTGCTTCTGGACTAACAATTGAAACAATTTTATTGGCAGAAACAACATTTCCAAATCCTATGTTAAGTAACTGCATTCATTTTCCTCACTTTCATTAATTTTCGAATATATTTGAAAATTTTATTCTGAAATAACTTATTCTATATTTTGAATTTGTTCACGTATGTTTTCTAATTCTGTTTTTATATCTACTACATAGTTTGTTATTTGTAGATTATTTGCTTTAGAGCCTATTGTATTAGTTTCTCTATTCATTTCTTGAATTAAAAAATCAATTTTCTTTCCTGTTGCTTCATTGCTATTTAGTAAATTTAAAAATTGTGATATATGACTTTTTAACCTTGTTAGCTCTTCTTCTATTGAACATTTATCTGAATATATTACTATTTCTTGTGCTAATCTAGCCTCATCTACAGTATTTGGAGCCAACAATTCATTTATTCTCTTTTTTAATTTTACTATATATTCTTCAACAAGTCCAGTGGAAATTGATGTAATTTCCTCTATTTTTTCCTGTACTAAATATATTCTTTTTTGTAAATCTTCTCTTATTTTTTCACCTTCTATTTCTCTCATTGATATAAAGTTGTCTATTGCATTTTTCAAACATATAAGTAATTCTTGTTCAATAATTTTTTCGTCTTCCTCATTTAACTTTATATTTAAAATATCTGGCATTCTCATTACATCTATTGCTTCTATATTACAATTTATTCCGTGTTGTTTCTGATAATTTTTTCATTTCATTAATGTATTGAATCGCTAGCTCTTGATTAACTTGTATATTTTTTCCTTTATCGCTATTATTATTAAATGTAACAAATACCTCTATTTTTCCTCTTGCTATAGAGGCTGAAATAAGTTTTTTTATATTTTCTTCTTCAAAGCTTATACTCCTTGGAAGTTTAATAGATATATCACTATATCTATTATTAACTGATTTTATCTCTACTATATACTCTCTTGCTTCATTTTCATATTTGCTTCGTCCAAAGCCTGTCATACTCTTTAACATTTTAACAATTACATTCCTTTCTAAAGCACATTAATTTACAAAATTTCATTTATCCTTTAATCTCTTCCTCATTATTACTTGTTGTTACTTTTCTTGTAGTTGTTGCTTTTTTAGTTGTAGATTTCGCTCTTGAACTGGTTGTTTTACTTTTACTAGTTGTTGATGTTTTTTTTGTTGTTCTTTTTGGTGCTGAACTTGCCTTTACTTTATCTACATTATTAGTTGTTTTCTTTCTAGTTGTCTTTTTTGGTGCATTTTCTGTCTCTATATCTTTTGAAATATCTCCTATTTCCTTTACATCTGATTTCTTAGCTGTAGTCCTAGTTGTCTTACTTTTTCTTTCAGTTTCAGATTTTGGTTTTCTACCTCTTTTAGCTGGTTCTTTCTTAATTTCTTCTTTCTCTAATTCTTGTTTTCTTTTATTTTCAAATTCTTTTACTAATTCATCTTTACTCTCTTTTTTTATTATATCTGGAATATCACTTTTCTCCTGTAAAATTCTGTTTTTTTCTGAATTATATATAACTAATATTTTTATAATATAATATAAATCCACAATTACAGCTATTATATTTATGGCATTATAGCTAAATTTCAAAAAAATATATGGTGAAAATAAAGTAATAATAGATAAGGCTAATATTTCTAATCCAGATAGTACAGTTCCACCATCATCTTTCTTATATCCTATTTCTAAAATTATTAATGCTAAAATTAATAATTGAATAGCTCCAATATTATATGTAAATGCTGACAAAGTTTTTTCTTCAGTTCTAGAAACAACTAATAGTATAATTATTAGTGCTATCATTAAAACTGATAATACACCATTTGCAATAATTTTATTTTTTATTTTTCTTTCATTCTCTTGTGACATTTTTCTTTCTTTTCTTATATTCTCTATTTCATTTAATACATTCTTCTTCAAATTTTTCATTCCCTTCTCATATGTTACTCTAATTCATATAATATAATACTACTAACAGCTATTCCTACTGTTTCAGTCCTTAAAATTCTTTGTCCTAGTGTTATTTTTGTTGCACCTGATATTACTAATTCTTCCACTTCTTTATTATCTATTCCACCTTCCGGACCGATTATTACGCCTATATTTAGATTTTGTTTTCCTTTGATTTTATTTAATTCACTTTTTAATTTGCATTCCGTTTCATTTTCATAAGCCAATAATACTATATCATATTTTTCAATTAAATTACATAGTTTTTTTAAATTTATTACATTTTTTACTTCCGGTATATTGTTTCTTCCACTTTGTTTAGCAGCTGTTTCAGCAATTTTCTGCCACCTTTCAATTTTTTTTGCTTCGTTTTTTTCATCTAGTTTTACAATACATCTTTCCATTTGAACAGGTACGAAAGTTTTTACTCCTAATTCTGTACATTTTTGAATTATAAGTTCCATCTTTTCCGCTTTAGGCAGTCCTTGAAATATAGTAATATTAATATTTGATTCTGTTTCACATTCTTTTCTTTTAATTATTTTACACTCTATATTATCTTGATGGATTTTTGTTATCTCACACAAAAAATTTTCAGATGTGTCTACATTGCAAATTTTTATTTCATCTCCTATTTGTTTTCTCAATACATTTCCAATATGTTTTACATCTTCACCAAATAAAGTTATTCTATTTTCATTTATTTGGTCTTTTTTCACAAAAAACTTTGGCATGTTACCTCCATAAACTTTGTTTAAATATTGTTTTTTTACATAATATGTATATTTTATCACATCTTTTTGTTTTTGTGAAGAGAAAAAACGGAAATATTATATTTCCGTTTCTATCCAAATATTCCTTTTCTTTTTACTGGTGGTTGCTCGTTCATTGTCTTTGCAAGCTTCATTAAAAGTTCTCTTTGTTCAGAGGTTAGCTTCTTTGGTATTTGTACATTTACAATAAATACATAATCTCCTTGATATGTACTATTTACTGCCTTGAAGCCTTTTCCTCTAAGTACAAATTTTGAACCTGGTTGCGTTGCTTCTGGAATTTTATAAATTTCTTTTTTTCCATCTACCATTGGCAATTCTATTTCTGCACCTAATGTTGCCTGAGTAAATGTAATAGGTATCTCACATACTATATTATTTCCTTGTCTCTTAAATATGCTATGATTTCTTACTGATACTACAATATATAAATCTCCTCTTGATCCGCCCTTTGTACCTGCTTCACCTTCACCTTTTAATACTATTGTTTGACCATGGTCTATTCCTGCTGGTACACTTACTTGAATTTTTACTGTTTTTCTAATTTTACCTTTCCCTTTGCATTCTGGACATTTTTCTTCTATTTTTGTTCCTTCTCCATTACATTCTGGACAAGTTTTTGTTGTTTGCATCTGACCTAGTATTGTAGAAACTGTTTGCCTAATTGTGCCTGTTCCATTACATGCTTTACATACTGTTGCTTTTGTACCTGGTTTTGCTTTACTCCCATGGCAGGTTGGACACTCTTCATCTCTTAATATTGTTATCTCTTTCTTAACACCTAAATAAGACTCCTCAAATGTTACATCTAAATTGTATGATAAATCCCTACCTTTGCGTGGTCCTGTTGCTCTTTGATTTCTTCCTGTTCTACCTCCAAAACCAGAACCTCCACCAAAGAAACTTGAGAATATATCTCCTAAGTCTCCAAAATCACCGAAGCCATCAAATCCAGAAGATGTGTATGAATAATATCCACCACCTGGACCACCGGCTCCTCCTCCAAAGCCTTGTGGTCCATCATGTCCAAACTGATCATACATTCTTCTTTTTTGTGGATCTGATAATACTTCGTATGCTTCTGATACTTCTTTAAATTTTTCTTCTGCTTCTTTTTTATTATCTGGATTTGCATCTGGGTGGTATTTTTTTGCTAATCTTCTATATGCTTTTTTTAATTCGTCATCACTAACGTTTTTATCTACTCCCAAAACCTCATAATAATCTCTTTTATTTGCCATTTAATCCATCATTCCTTTAACATTAATTGTTATTGTTGTTGTCATCTTCTACTTTGTAATCTGCATCATAAACATTTCCATTATTATTTCCTGTATCTGTTCCGCCTTCTTCTCCTGCAGTACCTGCTTGAGCATTTGCAGCATTCTGTTTATAAAGTTGTTCAGATATTTGATAGAATACTTGTGTTAATTTTTCTGTAGCTTCTTTTATCGTTTCTG
>CANQXC010000029.1 GCA_947627785.1 uncultured Clostridia bacterium
TACGTGTGACACTCGAAATTTTCTTTTTTCTTTTTTAAATTCATTTCCTGCTTTTTTTATAACACTACCATGCCATGTATTAATGTATATTGTATTTTTTTTCTTAAATTTTAAACCTCTCTCCATTGAAGAATTTGTTATCCAATATTTTGCTTTTAAAGCAGTAATAAAAAATTTAATTGAATTGTTTTTTACAGTTTCTACACCTAAACTTTTAACTTGTTGTGGATTATCTAAAGACCATATCAATTTATAACTATTATACTTGGGATTTTTTTTCATGTATTCATATATGGCTTTTGGATTGTCATCATATTTCTTTCCACCAAAAGCATTAAATAGAATTAAATGTTCATCTATTTTTACAAATAATCCTATGAATTTTAAAACTGTTGAACCAATTACGTTATATATGTAATACAATATTCTATTGCTTTTTAACAGTAACTTTATTTTTTCCATTTTATACCACCCTTTTATGATTTTTTCTATTAATTAAATAATATTTTATTTATCTTTTCGTTACTTGGTTATGTAACTTTTCCCACATATATACATTTTTTTCGTACAGAATAAGTACAACAGACATTTGCTCTGTTAAATCTTTCTTGTCTGCAATTTTTTTAAGAATGGAACATATTTTATATTACTTAAAATATACTTATAGTTAAGTCCTAAATATATAATTGCACCAAGTAATATTTGTATTGGAATTAAAATATATGTGCTATTTATAATGTTTTTCATTAATATAATAATTACAAACATAATTATTCCGTTTACTAAAAATTTTAACCAATCTCTCATATATTTCTTTATATTTAATTCTTTTCTAACAATATACGTCTGATACATCATAACTGATAATTCTGCTCCTATAGTTCCTATTGCAGCACCTATTCCTTGATAAATCGGTATTAAAATTATATTTATAATATAATTAACAATAGCTCCTATTATTACAGATATTATATAAGTTTTATCTTTTTCATTCGGTATTAAATATTGTGTTCTTATTATATTTGCCCATGATATAAATAAAATTGTAATTGCTAAATACTGTATAATAATTCCTGTTTGTTTAAATTCATTACCTAAAAATATTGGAATAAAATTAGGAGCAACTGTTATTAATCCAAAACAAATTGGTATTGATAAAAAAGCCATAAATTGCATAGATTTATCTATATAATATTTTACATTATCTTTTTCACCTTTTGCTATCATATTAGATATTCTTGGTAACATTACTGTTCCTAATGCTGTTATAACACCTAAAGGTATATTAATTATTCTTTCTGCATATTCATAATATCCTACATTATTTATATTAGTCATATTGCCCAGCATAATTTTATCCATTATCTTATATATACTGACTGCAATAACTGGAATAAACAAAATAAAGTTAGGTTTTAAATGTTTTATTACATCTTTAAAATTAGGTCTTACAAAATTAACTTCTCTTTTAAGAAAAGGCCATAATAATATTTGACTTAATAAATGACTTCCACTCATTAATATTGTGTATAAAATTAAATCTTTTTCTGTCTTTACAAATATAAATATAAATATAGTAGATAAAATACGGATTATTATATTTCTAGTTACTGTTAGTTTAAACTTTTCTAATCCAAAGAAAAGCCAATTTATATCAAAACATGTTGATAATAAATATATCATCTGTATTAAAGCAAAAATAAAATACTTCTGACCAAACGTGCATATATATACGATATAAATCATTAAAGTAAAAGCACTCATACATAATTGAAAAAAATATATAGAACAAAATTCTTTCGATAATTTTTCTTTGTTATCTCTACATTTAGCAATTGTACGATTACCATAATTATTAAGTCCTAACATTGCAAATAACGCAAAATATTGAACAATTGAGTATGTATACGAATAAATTCCATTTCCCTCTGCTCCAATCACTCTTGCTACATAAGGTGCTGTTACTAATGGCAATATTATTATTAATATTTGATAAATAATATTATATGAAAAGTTCTTTTTTATGCTACTCATTATTTCTCCTATCTAAACATTAATAAGCAATTAATTTAAAATTCCTAAAAGTTTTATTCTCTATCAATTACTTAATAAATTTTCCGTTTTCTCTATTATTTTATTTTTTCTTTTATATTCTTCTGGAATCTTTTTTAAACTCATAATTATAAAAATCCAAAAATACTGCCATTTAAAAGTGTATATGCTTAACATTAATGGAAAAATTCCCATTACCATAAACATAATTAAGATAACTTTATAATCTCCAATACTTTTATGGATTTTATAAACATATATGGAAGATAGTGTTAGAAAAACAAACATACCTATTACTCCATAACTTGTTAATATTTCTAAAAATATATTATGAGTATATATGCCATATTTATTTTGAAATGAACCTATTCCATTACCCCATATAAAACTTTCTTGAAAATATTCTATGGCATTTTTCCAAATCTTATCTCTGCCAGATAGTCCATTACTTACTCCTGAAAACATATTATACATTGATCTTATTGAATAGCTATATATGTCTTTTGACTGTAAATATTTAAATATTGTTAATAAAATTTTTTCTATATTTATTAACAATATAAAACCAATACTAGTACACAAAAGACAAATAGCAATTTTTTTTATATTTAATTTTGTCATTATTAAATACAAAAGCACTTCGAGTGCAACTGCAACTAATATTGCTCCTCTATTACAAAAAAATAATATTTCCATAAATGCAACAATCTCAAAAACCAGATAAATATTCTTTTTTAGAATTTTTCTTCCTATACAACATCCACAAAAAGCAGGTAACATACAAGTTAGTCCAAAGCTCATATAATCTATAAAAAATTGAAAATCATTAAATGGTTCTAAACAATAAATCAGTATTACCAATATAGATAGATTTGCATAATATTTTAAAAATTCCCTATAATTCTTTATATTAATAAATAGATACATTGATATTACCCCATATATAAAGAATTCATATAAATATTCTTCCGTATATATATTATTATTATGAATCATTGTCATCAAAAATAATAATACCACTATAACAATTACAGCTATAAAATTTTTATTAATTAATAACTTTTTTTTCTTTAATTTTATATTATATAATAAAGATATTAATACTATGATAAAAGTAGCTACAAACAAAATTACAGTTGAATAATTTACAAAATATATTGTCAAAAATTTGCAAATTGTAAATACAAATAAATATAGTGCGCATAAAAATTCATTTAGATTTTTTTTCATGAATCCTCCATTATAACATTTTATTTTCATTTATTAGTAGCAATATAATAACCATTCTGTGATATTTTTAAAATTTTACAAATAGTATATTTAACCATATAATATGAAAAAAATATATTGTATCTAAATAAATAAACAATTATCCTATTTATAAAATTTTTATATTGTTTATTAGCTAAATATGATAATACAATTCCCATACTTCTATATGCATAAATTCTTGTTTTGAAAAAAAATTTGTCTTTTTTGTGTTTTTGAATAACATAATCAAAGAAATTTAATAAGTATAACATATCGTCTTCGTTTTTTTGTGGATTTGAAGCATTTGACCTGTCTGATAAATCAGTTTCACATAACACCTCGTCTATATATCCTATCTTATATCCTTTATCAAAAAACTTTAATAAGAATGCAGCTTCTTGATTTCTAGAAAAACTTTCCTCCCAACCACCACATTTCACTGCTGCGCCCTTTTTCATTAAAAACATAAATGTTATAACTAAGTATTGTCCCGATAAAATTTCAAAAGTTAAATCTCCATGTTTTCTAGGTCTATGTTCAAAATTTTTTACCTTTCTTGCACAATAAACAGCATCATATTCTATATTTTTTTCTAAATATTCAACCTGCTTTTGTATTTTTTCTTTATAATAAATATCATCATCATCTAGAAATCCAATATATTCTCCTCTTGAATTCTTTATCCCTGTATTTCTCGCAACTGCTCCGTTCATATTTTTACTATGTTTTATATACTTTACTTTATGATTTTCTTTATATTTTTTCATTACTATTTCTGTATCTCTTCTATATTGAGTATTCTCATTATTATCATCAACAACTATTATTTCAACATTTTTGTAAGTTTGATTTAGGACACTATCTATTGCTCTTGACAACATATTGCTTCTCTTATATGTAGGTATAATAATACTAACTAATGGTTCGTTCTTCATAATTCTTTCGTTCCTTTTAACATATATTTTAGAGCATCTTTCATGCCTATCTCATCATTTAAAATTTTCCTATGTCTTACTAAAAATTGTATACTCATGATTCCTGCTAACTTTCCAAATAAGCACTTAAATAGAACACCTCTGTCAAAGAAAAACTTTTCATTGTACCCATTAAAACAAGTTGATTTTCTTTCACATATATATCCTATATTTTTATTACTAACAAATACTCTAAGACCCTTTTTTAATGCTTCTAAAATAAATATACTATCTTCTCCACATGAATATTTTGCTCCTCCTCCAAATAGCAATGAAAAATAAATGTTTTTTTCTCTTATCTTATTTAATCTAAATGCATATCTAGCTGTTCCGTATCTTAAACAATTATACATGTGAATTCTTTTGCTTTTTTTTATATAAATTCTTTCTTTCTCTTTATTCTTCTTTTCTAAGTTAAACACTATCATGTCCGCTTTAGGATTATTCTCGAATTCTTGAATTATTATTTTTTCATAATCATCTACATATTCTATATCATCATCTGCCATTAAAACAATGTCTGCATTGGCTCTCATTAATGCATTATTTCTATTAAGTCCAACACCTCTTTCATTAAAATTATATACTTTTATTTTATTATAACCTTGTATTATTTCTTCATATTCATTTTTATCACACTGATTAGCTATAATTGCATCCGTTCTTATATTCATATTTTTTACTAATTTACTTACATTTTTTTGTTCTAATGCTGCAACTAATACTTGCATTTTCATTTTATTTTCTCCTTATATAATTCATTTTTAGTCTTCTATTATTAACTTGATAATCTTTTTGTATGTTTTGTTTCTGTCAAATTTTTCCTCCGCTAATTTCCTATTATTTTTCCCTAGTTTTTCCCTTAAAACTTTATCTAAATATAATAATTTTATTTTTTCTGCTACATCTTTTGGCTTTCCATTTTTGCAATTAAATCCTATCTTATAATTTTCTACTAAGTTTCTATACTCTTTGCATTCTTGCGTGTTAATTACAGGTAATCCTGCTGCAGCATAATCTCCTACTTTGTTTATAATACTTTGCGCAGCATTATGTACTATTGGATTTACTGCTATATCACAAGAACACAATAAACCAACCATTTTAGGATATTCAATTCTACCAGTAAATTCACAATTAATGCCTTTTTTCAAAGCATACATTTCAAAATATTCTTTTAAAGGTCCACCACCTATAACTACAAATTTTATATTTTTTATCCCTTTTTCATTTAAAATTCTAATCGCATCTATTATGCATTTTAAATCATAACTATGACCTAATGTTCCTACATAGGATAACCTAATCAAATTATCTTCATATATTTTTTTATTTTTTTCTTTACATTCATCAAAATATTTTAATTCTGTTCCTAAGAAAACGCTTAATTTATTTTTATATTTTTTATTAACTTTAGTAGCTCTTTTCATATATGTATCAGATACAGCAACTATGTCATCAGCTTGTCTATATATAGAATTTGCTTTTTTTTTCATTGGATAAAAAATTACATCACTAATAATTGGTATATTAAATATCATTTTAAATGCTTCTGGCCACAAATCTTGAATATCTATAATAAATCTTATATTGTTTTTCTTAGCATATTGGACAGACACTTTTGCTACATCTAAAGATGGTACAGCACAGTAAATAACATCTGGTTTATAATCTAAGTCAAATAAATATTTTTTTAAATTTTTAGACATTATATAATGGCTGTAAAATCTTTTTATAGATACATTTTTTTTATATCCTGGCTCATATATAGTAGTAACTTTATAGTTCAATTCTTCTAATTTTTCTTCATCAGTATTCCTCTGTTTTTTATTTTTATGGCTAAAACTAGAGGTTATCAGTTCCACTTTATTATTCCCTCCCAATATATTCGCTATATAATTGAATCTATTATTATCTTTTTCATTAGGTATTCCTGTGAAATGTGCTATTATTAATATTTTCATCTTTTTCCCCCTAAATTAATTTACTCTCTGTTATCTTTCAAATTATTGTTATTCCTGATTGCTCCTATACAATGGAAAGAAACCAGAATTATCATTAAATTTTTCATCTACTTTTCTTATTTCTACTAACTTTTCATATATATCTGAATTCCATATTTTTTTACCTATATAGAAATTTAGTTCTCCATTTTTGTTAAATGCTTTTTTAAATGTTAATAATGGACTTTGATCTCCTCCATAACCACCACCTAAATGAAATTTTTTATATTCTTTCTTTTGCATATCTACTGCAATTTTATATAGTGTTAAATTATTTGCTCCCAAATTCATATAAGCAGAATCTGTCCCACTCAAATGATAATGAACATTGTTTCCACAAAATATTACTAATATTGAATTAATTGGTTTATCAGCTAAATACGTTGTATAAATTGTTGCATATTCCTTTAAGTTATTATATATACTTTCATAAAAATCAGGTTTAAAGAAATAATATTCTTCTGCATTATCCCTTTTCATTGTTTCAATATATAGCTTTACAAATTCTTTAAACATCTTTTCATCATATCCTGTTTTTACTATTAATCCATTTTTCTCAGCTTTTCTTATTTTATTTCTACATTTACTTTCCATATCATTCCAAATTTGTTCTTCACTTTCAAGTTTTATATATACGGTTTTTGCAATATTTATAATTTCGTAATCTGTATCTCTATATAACTCATAATTATCAGTTAGTGGATTTAGTCTCACAAATTCAGAAATTATATTATTTTCTTTACAATATTTGTAAAATTCATTAAAATAATATTTTAATAATTCATCGTCTTTGTTTCCAACAATATCCACTCCACCATAACCATAAGGTGTTGATATATCAAAATATGTATTCTCTGTTAAGATTTGTTTAAATTGTTTTTCTGATGAAATATCTCTCTTTAGACACACATTAAAAACATAATTATCTTTATGTTTTGCATAGACTAAAAATGGTTCTCCATCTCCATTTTTATAAAACGCATCTATATATTCCCATTGATAATATATTTCTTTGTCTTTTGCTATTCTTTTCCATTCACCTTTATTTGAAAAATCTACTACATTGAATTCCATTATGTCTTCCTGCTTTCTTAATTTTTTTAACTTTTTATTTATAACTTATTCTCCCCATAAATCTTTAAATCTTTTTAATTCCTCTTCTTTTTTAAAGTCCTTTAAAAAGCTTATATAATCATACTTAGGTTCATATCCTAAATCTCTTTTTGCATTTTCTATGTCCATAACAAAAGATCTTGTATCATCCTTTTCAGGGCAATAAATAATTTTAGATTTGTTATTCTCATTAGAAAATACTTTAACCATCCCTTTAATTATATCTTCTAACGTTGTTAATTTACCTGTACCTACATTGTAAACACCACCATCTAAGTCACACAATATAATTTTTTCCACATATTGTGCAAAATCTTTTACATATACCATATCCTTACCTAATTTTGGGTTCCCCCAAACTTCTATTGTTTCTCCTCTTTCTGCTTGCTCAATTAACTTTCTGTATCCTAATTTTATTTTTTTACCATCCTTATAAAAATAAGAATCTGGGTGATAATGGTAAATTGTAGGACATCTCAATGTAAATCTTTTTAGTCCAAAATTTTCATGATATATTTCCATCAAATCCATTGCTGCAGATTTTGATAAAACATACATAGCATAATTACCTTTAAAACTATATTTTCTTTCCCAATATGGTTCTATAAGTATATTTTCTTTTCCCCACCAATGTCCTGATATATCTGATTCTGTTTGTGCAAAAATAACTCTATCTGCATTAACTTTCCTGCAATATTCTAATATATTTAACATTCCTAATATATTGACTTTTACATATACGTAAGGATTATAGCCTTCCGTTGCTGCAGGCATTGCTCCAACTAAATTTACTATTGTATGTATATTGTCTGTTGGTAACTTTTTAAAATCTTCTTCTTTTATAGCATCCACCTCGTAGTATTTTATATTATACCTATCAAAAAAATTTGTTTTTTTTCTACCTACAGCAATTATTTCAAATTTTTCTAAATCAATATGATTAATTAAATAATCTACTGTATATGCTCCTAAATGGCCAGTTGCCCCAAAAACTAATACCTTATTTCTCATATATTTTCTTTTCCTCCCTTTCTATATTTAATGGTAACATCTTAACTTCATTTCCCATTAAAACACCCTCTCTTTTTATTACCTTTTTTATTGTTTGAATAATAATTTTAATGTCCGTAGTTATCGTTATACATTTTATATAATCTAAATCCATTTCAAATTTTTTTTCCCAACTAATTGCATTTCTTCCATTAATCTGTGCTAATCCTGTAAGTCCTGGTCTTACATCATGTCTATGTCTTTCTTCTTCTGTATAATATGGTAAATACTCTACTAATAAAGGTCTTGGTCCTACTATTGCCATATCACCCTTTAAAATATTAAATAATTCTGGTAATTCATCTAAACTGGTCTTTCTTAAAATTTTTCCAAATTTTGTTAACCTTTTTTCGTTTGGTAATAAATTACCATTTTCATCTTTATTTTCTGTCATTGTTCTAAATTTATATAATGTAAATATCTTTTCATCTTTCCCCGGACGCTGTTGTTTAAATATTACTGGTTTTCCTAGTTTTATTCTAATTAATATGTATATAACAATCATTACAGGCATTAAAATAATAACGGTAAATAAACTCAATATAAAATCTAAAATACGTTTAAAATGCTTTGCATACATTATAGTTCGTTCTCCTATCTAATTAAATAATTTATTTATTATCGGCAATCTGTATAAGATAATACTAGAAACCAATGATAAAACTAATGCATATATAAAGAACATTAATTCTCCTATTATAATAGGTAATGCATCGGGAGTAATCATAAAAAACTTATTTAATAAATTCAACCAAAATGAATGTATTAAGTAAATTCCTAAACTATACTTAGAAATACAATTTATTACTTTATTATTCTTTATTTTTAGTTTTCCACTTGAAAATATTTTTACAATTAACATAGTTTCCAATATCATAAAAGCATTGTCTGTCTGACCATGGTTATCAAAAAAATATGCAAACAATATATATCCTATTATTCCAAGCACACCTGCAACATAAATATATTTATCTTTAATTATGTCAGTATATACTATATAATAGCCTAGTAAATACAGAAAAACGAAATTAAAATATGATAAATAAAAAGTTGTTATTTTTATTTTGAAAGTTATATTGAGCATTGGTATTACGCATGTAAATACAAACAACATTAATAAAACAAATTTAGTTGTATCTTTGTCTGCAGCTTCAACAAACTTTCTTAATAATGGTGTAATAATATACAGTCCTATAAGCATGTATATATACCACATATGATCCCATGATTTTTCTTGAAATAAATTTATTATGCTTTTATATATTAATTGAAATATATTACCAAATCCAAAATCAAAAATATTTTCTAACAAACAATATGTGAAACCAAAAATTAATAATATAGAAATCATTTTTAATATGTATTTTTTTATTTTATTAATATTAACATCACGTTTAGGATTTAATAATAAACATCCTGAAATCATAATAAAGCTAGGAACAGC
>CANQXC010000030.1 GCA_947627785.1 uncultured Clostridia bacterium
GTAGTTCAGTTGGTTAGAACGCTAGCCTGTCACGCTAGAGGTCGACGGTTCGAGCCCGTTCCGGGTCGCCATTTTTTAACTTAATATATATTTGGCTCGATAGCTCAGTTGGTAGAGCAGGGGACTGAAAATCCCCGTGTCAGTGGTTCGATTCCACTTCGAGCCACCAGTAATAGCAATACTTAAAGCAATTTTGGTATTGCTACTTTTTTATTTGCTAACCATTTGCTAACCAAAGTTAGTTAGAATGTAAAAAAACGTCAAAATTATTTGCTATTTCAATATTTGTAGCTTCATATATATGAGAATATAAATCCATTGTTATATTTATATTACTATGTCCTAATCTTTCTGAGATAAATTTAGGTTGAACTCCTTGACTTAATAGTAAAGATGCGTGAGAATGTCTTAAATCATGAAAACGTATTTGAGGTAAGCTACTACCTTTTAACAGTTTTCTAAATTTAGGAGTAAAAGTATCAGGATTAATAGGAGAACCGTTTTCTAAACAACAAACTAAATTATTATCAAAATAGTTATTTAATAATCGAGCTTTTACATTTTCTTGATTTTGTTTATGTTCTTTTAAAATTTTACACAAAGTAGGTGGAATATTTATAATTCTTTTACTTTTAACAGTCTTAGGTTCTAAAAAAACTAAACCATTTTTAGTATTATATAGTGCTTTTATAATTTTAATGGTATTATTATTAAAATCTACATTGTTCCATGTAAGACCTAAAATTTCACCTCTACGCATACCAGTAGAAATTGCTATCATTATAGGAATATACATATCTGTTCCTTTGGCAATTTTTATTAATTCAGTTATTTGCGAACTATCTAATACTTGAGCTATAAATTTTTTTGGTTTAGGTGGTTCTACATTGTCAGCAATATTTCTAGGAATTAATTGCCATTTCATAGCTTGTTCTAATGCTGAATGTATAATTCTATGTAAATATAGAACTGTAGTTTTAGATAAACCAAACTTTAGACGATTAGAATACAATGTCTGTAAATGTAATGGAATTAAATCCTTTAATTTTATATCTCCTATTATAGGGTTTATATGTAATTTAATATTTTTTTGGTAGCTTTCATATGTAGTAGGAGATTGATTTGGAACACAACATTGTTCAAACCAATATTTTAAATATTCACTAACTGTAATAGAAATTGTATCAATAAATGTACCTGTGTCTAATTCTCGTAATTTTTCCGTTAAAAATTTTTCAGCAGTTTTTTTATCTCCATGTACTGTGTACCATTTCTGTTTTCTTTTGCCATTTACTTTATTTAATTCAATAATAACAGACCAAGTTTTATTATCTTTAGTCCTTTGTGTTATATGACCTCTCAAAATTCCTCCTTCCAGCTTTCAAGTTCTAAAAAAGTATATCACTTTTTCGTTAGATATGCAACCACTTAAATAGCTCACTTTTTATAACTCGTATAGATTTACCTATTCGTATTAGGGGAAAACCTTCTTCTTTAGTTAAAGCATAAGCTTTTGAGCGACTAATTTTTAACAATTTTGAAATTTCTGGAATTGTTAGTATTTCAGCCATTATTTATTCACCTCGCTTTTTTGAAAAAAATCTAATTTTTTACGAACCTCATTTTCAAAACAAGTATTTTTATGTAATAAATATTTTTTTGTATCAAAATATAAAATGGTAAATGCTTCATTTATATTCAGTTTGTTTTTTCGTGCAGAATATGAGGTAATGTTACCTACAATATTTGGAATTAAAGCACTTGCATCACATTCGATTTGTTTATTTAGTTTAATAAGTTCAGTAGAAGAAAAATTATCATAGTTTTTTTGTATATTTAGCCATTCAGCATTAATGGGACAACGTTCAATACGTTCATTAATTCTATCTACTTTTATAAGCCATTTATTAGTACAATATTGCCATAGACTTTGTAAATGAATTAAAATGTCATTTACTGTGTAAATATTGAATTGTCTTAAACATTCAGACTTTATTTCAAATTCAATATTCCATACATTACTAGAGTTTAAGCCATAATTAGACCAAATATCATAAAACCAATATTTATGTTTTATTTCTTGTAGTTCTAAACTTTTATTGTAAATTCTGCAATATATATTTTTGCTTTTTCTACTTCCAAATGTAATAGAATTAATTTGGTTTCCTGTATAAAATACTTGCCTTTTTTTAAAATCTCCTTTATAGTTTAAATTATAATTAGTAATAAGGTCTATATCAGAGACATGAGAACACAAATCTACACGAAATACCTTTTCAATTATAATATTGCCAAAAGTTTTTACTATCCAATTATGAATAATTTCCCAAGAGTTAGAAAGCCCATAAGCCCATAAATATTCAGAACTAATTCGCACTTGAATAGGAGAAAAATTTTGTAATTTTGACTTAAATTGAGCGATATTAACTTGAAAACCATTATTTTGTAATATATATGAATATCCTTTAGTACCATTAGGAGATAAATGAAAAGATAAATTATTAATAGTAACTAAATGTTTATAGTTAGTATCTGTTGTAAAAATAGATTTTGCCAATTCTTTTTCTTTTGATAAATATTCTAAAACACTATCTGCAAACTGTTCATAATTTTCAGTATCAATTAAAATACATATTGTATCTATGTTTGAAACATAATTCATATGAAACCTCCCTCTATGTGGTGTTGTGAGGGCTACTAATAGTAGGGAACGCCCATATTTTTCCTTGCCTATTTTTAGTTTATGTCTTTTATAGTTTTTTTCCCTCGTTTCACTCGGCACTAAAGTGACCTTGACACAAAACTATAAAAGACACTTTTTCAATTAAGGCAAGGAAGAAACAAACTAAAAATAGCCTTAATTAATATAAGTTCTCGAGACCAATTATTAATTTGTGAGAATTATAAATTATAAAGTTAATAAAAACAATAAAAAAATCAACAATGTTGATTTACTTGTCAACTTTTATGTGATATAACTTTATAGAGGTGATAAAAAAGTGCCATATTATAAAATGTTAAATAAAATAGTAGCAGATACAAACTATACGCAAGAACAAATTGTAGAACAATGTGAAAAATTAGGAAAAACAATAAGCAAATCATACTTAAATAAATTATTGAATAATAAACAACCACCACCCAAAGCAGAAATTTCAAGAATAATATCAAGAGTATGTAATGCTGATGAAAGATTATTAGTTATTGAAGGTTATTTGGATAAAGCACCAAAAGAGATAAAAGATGTTTTCTTTTCTTTAAGAGATATAACAATGTTTTCAACTTTAAATATGCTACAATATCATATTGATAATAAAACATTTGAATATATTAAAAAAATATTTGAAAATCAACCCATATCTGATTTTATAATAGAATTGATAGAGAATGGAAATGTTTATATGGATATTGAAGAAAATGCATATGAACTAAAATCAAAAGATAATAATCTAATATTCAATTTGCTACAGCCAATAGGGATAAAAATTGAAGATGACGCAATGTATCCAATTATAAAAAAGGATGACGAAATAGTAATAGAGGTTAAAAATAAATATGCGGATAGAGATATATTACTTGTTAGATTTAATAATGAAAAAAATGTAACTGCAAGACTAGCAATTTTTTTAGGAAATGACATTAAATTAATCCCAATAAATAATAAATATGAGTCTAAATTAGTTAATATAAATGATATAGAAATACTTGGTAAAGTAAAAAAAATAATTACAGAAATTTAATAAATAAAATATTAAAAAGCACTTTTGGAAAAATTCCAAAAGTGCTTTTATAATATATTTATTCATTAAAAAAAATATCTGCAATAGATTTATTTAACGCATTTGAAATTTTTGACATTGATAAAAAGGAAGGATTATTCCTAGAACCTTTTTCTAAATGACATAAATAACCAGAAGATAAACCAGTAAATTTAGATAATTGAATTAAAGAAATACCTTGTTTTAATCTATAAAATTTAATTTTATTATTCATAATAAACCTCCTAAATTAAATAATATAAATACTATATCACGTTTTCGTGAGTTACGCAATAGAAATATATATTATAAAATAAATTTATTGAAAGAGGTGAAAATATTAATGTTAAAATTAAATGTCTTAGAATTATTAGAAAAGAAAGGAAAAACTAAATACTGGTTATATAATCAACTTGAAATGAGTTATACAAATTTTAATAACATTGTAACAAATAAAACTAAATCAATTAAATATGAAAATATAGAAAAATTTTGCAAGATATTAGAATGTGAACCAAATGATTTATTTAAAGATAATAAATAGGAGAAAGTATTATGAAATTAATATGTAAATTTTATCCAAAACGATATAACGATTTGGTAATAGAAATAATTGAAAAAAAAAATCTAACAGTATTAATATCAAATTTACAAGAAGCAGTTATGAAAAGAGAAAATTTTGAGTTTACGCCAGGCATAGCGATAGCAGAACAATATTATGATGGAAATATTAAATTCGATGAACAATATCTTCCATATATATTGAATAAGAATAGAATAGTAGAATGGAATGTAGCATATAAAGATATTTCAGTAGAGGATTTACTTCGCACATTTGAAAGTAATAACATCTTAAAGTTTGACCTTTTAATAGGTATGGGAGGAATACGAGATGTAATATATAGTATACAACAATTATGGGAAAATTTTATTAAAGTTGCTGAACCAATAGTTCTATTAAATGATGTAGTTGATATTTTAAAAAAATTAAAAACTATACTTATAAAAAAAAGATGTAAACCTCAAGACCTTATTACATATATATATTCTAAAAATGCTTGGAATATATATGAGTTATCCTATCAAACGGAAATTGACAAGGAAAATATAAAGAACCTTTTAAAAGGACTTGGATATAAGTGGGATAGAAAGTTGTTACTATATGTTAAAACTAAAAAAAGTAAAAATATATATAATAAAATGATAAATGAATTTAATAATATAAAATAGAAAAATGAAAAATTTGCTAACCGTTTGCTAACCGAACTAAATAATATTGAATAAAATGAAATAATACACAAAATAACTAAATGAACTTGAAAGCATTGAAAAATTCAAATTATTTAATACATAATATTATAAACTAATATATAAAAAAGTATTATTTTCTAACTGAAAATCCCCGTGTCAGTGGTTCGATTCCACTTCGAGCCACCAACAAAGAAACGATACTTTTTAGTATCGTTTTTTTAGAAGAGGTAGATATGTGTGGAATCTAACATTTTGGTGTGTCAAAATTTGCATTTTTATGTAAAGTGGTATATAATATATAAGATTTCAATATAAAATAATTCCTGTATTCACTGATTAGTGGAGGAAAAAATCTCCCACTTTTTGGTTTAACATATAAAAGAACACGAGACGAAAAATGGAGGGCAATTAATATGTTAAATGTCTTAAGAAAGCTTACATGGTGGTTTGGAGTCTTTGGCATTAGCGTTGTAGTATCTAACGTTTTACATTGGACTACTCAGGGTATAGCATTTTTATGTATAGACATAGGAGGAAGCTTGTTATTTATTATATTCTTATATACATACTTACTATTATTTAGAGATGATATAGATTCAGAATATGTAAGTAGGCAGCTTCCATACACATTATTAGATTCAATTTGTTTGAGTGTCATTGTATTATGTGCAACATGGCTTCTATCAAAAATTTTAAGAGTCGATTTTTATATTACGTATGAAATTATAACCTTTGGACGTCGGCTTTACGTAGAAGATGATACAGACGAATACGAAGATGATTATGATGATGAAGATGAGCATGATGACGATGGGTACGACGATGACGAATATGATGATGACGATTATGATGATGACGAAGGTGATAGCGACAATTGAGGGAGAAATGAAGGTGCATGTTATTTAACATGCATCTTTTTTATTGTTAAAAACAAATCTTATAGGGTATATCTATATAAGATATAAAAATTAAAAAACATATTGCAAAGCTGAAAAAAGTACAGTATAATAATCGCATAATCTAAATAAAATATGATTATAAAAATTCGTTATGAGCAAATTCTTATAAAAGGTTTTGTTCATAAATTATACGAAGGAAAGGAATTTGAATATGGAAAAAGCAAAAGTATATTTTACAAAGCAAATTACACCAGAGGGGTTAATTAAAATTTATGAAAAATTAGGGAAAGAACTAACAGGAAAAGTAGCAGTAAAAATATCAACAGGGGAACCAGGAGGACACAATTTCTTGAATCCAAATTTAATAAAAGATTTAGTAAATAAATTAAACGGAACAATAGTTGAATGTAATACTGCATATGCTGGAAGGAGAAATACTACAGAAGAACATTGGAAAGCAATAAAAGAACATGGATTTATGGATATAGCAAAAGTAGATATCATGGATGAAGATGGTGATATGCCTATACCAGTAAAAGGAGGAACTCATTTAAAAGAAAATTATGTAGGAAGTCATTTACAAAATTATGATTCAATGTTAATGCTTTCACATTTTAAAGGTCATGCAATGGGTGGCTTTGGTGGAGCACTTAAAAATATGTCAATAGGAGTTGCATCATCAGGTGGAAAATCATGGATTCATACAGCTGGAAAAACAAGAGTTCCAGATGAATTATGGGCTAATATACCTAAGCAAGACCATTTCCTAGAATCAATGGCAGAAGCAGATGAATCAGTTATTGATTATATGAAAGGAAATATTGTATATATAAATGTAATAAACAATTTATCAATAGACTGTGATTGTGATAGCAATCCAGAAGCACCATGTATGGCAGATATAGGAATAACAGCATCTCTAGATCCAGTTGCTTGTGATAAAGCAAGTTTAGATTTAGTATATAATTCAAAAGATGAAGGGAAAGCAAGATTAATAGCAAGAATAGAAGAAAAACATGGAATAAGAACAGTAGAACATGCAGAAGAACTTGGCATTGGAACTACTCAATATGAGTTAATTAATATTGATTAAAAATTATATTTAATATAGAAGAATACAATGAAATATTTAATAAGATATAAGTATAACATAATTATTTATTGAAGGTTTATAGGTGTAGCCTTATGAAAAAACCTAAATATATTATATAAGGATGATAAGTTTATGGAAAAAGTAGAAAATAAAAAATCAATAAGTGATGTTTTATCAAATAAAAAGGTAAAATATATTGTAGGTACAGTATTATTAAGTGGAATAGGAATTACACTTCCTAGAATATTTCATATATTAGCAGGTAGTTCAGCAGGAGCAATATTTTTACCAATGCATATAGCAGTTCTAATTGCTGCATTAACATTTGGCATATTAAGTGCAACAATAGTTGGTGGAAGTTCTGTAATATTTAGTTATTTGCTAACAGGAATGCCTAGTTTAGCAAGATTACCATATATGCTAATAGAACTAGTAATATATGCAATACTACTAGGATTATTAAGTAAAAAATACAATAATTATATTTCATTAATAACAACAATTGTATTAGGAAGAATTATATATGCAGGAGTTTTATTTGCAGCAATAAATGTATTTGGTTTTCAAACTTATGGAATATCTGTAATAGCTTCTATAAAAACTGGTTTGCCAGGAATTGCAATTCAAATATTGACTATTCCTTTAATTGTAAAACTTATGAATGAAAGGTTAAATTTAAAGAATGAATAATTTAGAAAAAGTAAAAGAAAAGCTATATGATGCAAATCCGAGTTTAGTTGTTTTATATAAAAGTGGAATTTGCAAGGAATATTATAATTCAGGTATTAAAGATATAATTACAATTTTGAAACAAGACAAGGATACCTTAAAAGATGCAATTATTGCAGATAAGGTAATAGGAAAAGTTGCAGCAAGTATTTTAGTATTGGCAGGAGTAAAAGAAATATATGCAGATACATTAAGCGAAATTGCAATACCTATTTTAGAAAAAAATGGTGTAAAATATGAATATAAAAATAAAGTGAAATATATTTTAAATAGAGATAAAACAGGTATGTGCCCAATGGAGAGCAAATTTAAAGATGAAAATAATTTGATGAACATTTATAATGAATTTGTTAAATAAAAAGACTAACATATTAAACCTCAAGTAAGTTTTAGAACTTGCTTGAGGTTTTTGTTTATGCAACTCTTTAAAAAAAATTAAAAAATTTTAAAAAAAGTATTGATTTTTTAATATATATAGTATAAAATGGTAACGATGTGGAGGAAAGTGGTAAAAAGTGGTGGACAAAAAAGGAAGTGAGAAATTTTGTTAATAGGAGAATATGAACATTCAATTGATACAAAAGGTAGACTAATAATGCCAGCTAAATTAAAAGAAGATATTGGAGAAAAGTTTGTAATCACAAAAGGTTTAGATGGATGTTTATTTGTATATTCTCAAAAAGAATGGCAAAATTTTGAAGAAAAATTAAGAACTTTTCCACTTACAAACAAAGATGCAAGAGCATTAATGAGATTTTTCCTTGCAGGAGCTATGGAATGTGAAATAGATAAACAAGGAAGATTTCTAATAGCAGGCAATTTAAGAGAATTTGCAGGTTTAGAAAAAGAAGTAGTAATAATAGGAGTTTTAAACAAGATAGAAATCTGGAGCAAAGAAAAATGGTTAAAATACAGTGAAGAAGAAAATAGCGAAGCTGATGAAATAGCTGAGAAAATGGCAAATTTGGATTTAGGTATATAACTTGAAAAAGTTTATATAGAAATACTAAAGATGAAATTAGAAGAAACAAAAGAATAAATTTAAAACAAAAGAATTAGAAAAACAGAAGAATTATAAAGAACAAAAAGTACAAAAGATTTTAAAATAAACCAGAAAAACAAAAGAAGCTAAAAAGAACAAAAGAATTTATAGAACAAAAGAAATTTAAATAGTAAAACAAAAGATAATTTAAATTAAACAAAAGAAATTTTAAAATTTATCTAAAGAAATTGTAAATAGAACTAAAGAAAATTTAATATTGAAACTAAAGATAATGATTATTAAACAAAAGATGAAATATAAAATGTAAAATAATACAAATGATTATTAATTATCATACAAAAGTAGGATGTATATACTAAAGATTTATTAAAAAACTAGAGACCAGCAGTTGGTAAAAAATACCAACTGCTCAAAGTGTTATTGCTAAGGCAACAAGATTTCCAAGTAAACACCAACAATCTTTGATTATGTTGGGAGGGTGGAGTTCTTATTATGAAATTGATAATAGAGGTTAAAAAATGAGAGAATTTGAACATATTCCAGTATTATTAAATGAATGTATTGAAGGGTTAAATGTAAAAAAAGATGGAATATATGTTGATGGAACATTAGGAGGAGCAGGACATAGCTTAGAAATAGCAAAGAGGCTAGATACAGGAATGCTAATAGGTATAGATAGAGATGAAGAAGCTATAAAGAAAGCAAAAGATATATTAAAAGATTTTAGTAATATAATTTATGTTCATAATAATCATGATAATATAAAAAATATCTTATTAGATTTACAAATTAATAAAGTCGATGGAATTCTATTAGATCTAGGAGTTTCATCATATCAAATAGATGAAGAAACAAGAGGGTTTAGTTATATGAGTGATAGTCCATTAGATATGAGA
>CANQXC010000031.1 GCA_947627785.1 uncultured Clostridia bacterium
AATTCTTCTGTACCAATATCATTTAAAATAGCTTTAGATTTTTGGTCTGGCATACCAAATCTTTGAGATAAATATCTAAGAGATGCTGCAAGTTCTCCATCAGGACCACCGTATTGAGAAATAATGAATTTAGCAAGTCTTGGATTTGTACATTTTATATTTATTGGGTACTCTAAAGTTTTGTTATAAGTCCACATTAATAATTCCCCCTTTCCCATGGCCAAGGTTCTTCAAGCCATCTCCACTTATTACAAGGATAGTTAATAGTTAGAGGACCATAAACTTTTTGATATTTATCCTTTAAATCTTTTAATTGTTTTGCATAGTTATTATGCAAACATAAAGCTTTTCTATCATCTGGGTGAGTATCTAAATATAAAGCAAGTTCTATAACTCCGAAATTTAATTCTTTAATTTTCATAATCATTTCTTCACGTTTGCAATCTCTAGGACATTCTTTGTTTTCAGGTAATTCCATAGTAGGTAGAACGTCTTCTGGCATTTCATCTTTATAGCAATCACATTTATAATTACAATTTCTATCATCATTACAAGAATCTAACATTTATTACATCCCTCCCCAATAGTATTTCTAGCTTTTAAATATTCAATTTCAGCCATAGATTGACCAGGCATATAAGGACTTACAAGCTCTGGATATATTGTTCCCATCTTTAATCCAACACAAGGCATAAATGTTCTATCCATAGTTTGAATAGGAACATAGCTTTGAGCAAGAACAGGATTTTCTGGGAATTGACTGCTTTCATCAAAACCACAATTACAATCATCATAAGCATCAAGAGTATTTTCAACATCTGTGCAAGAATCTTCTAAACAGTTATCATATTCAGAAGCAACATCATCATTATTATGATAATTACAATTGCAATTACATTTACACTGTCTTCTATACATTAATAATTCCTCCTTTTCTTAATGCATACTACATAATATGCTAATAAAGTACAAAATGTGATAAAAAATATCCTTAAAAAAATATAAAGCTACATATATAAAGTATTGATTTTTTGACATAAATTAGATATAATATAAAAGAAAAATTTTCCAAAAGGGAGGAGAATGTAATATATGAATAGAGATATACTTATAGGTGGTGCATGGCCATATGCAAATTATTTTATGCATATAGGACATTTAGCAGCACTTTTACCAGGAGATGTAATTGCAAGATATTATAGAGGAAACGGAGATAATGTAATATATGTTTCAGGTACAGATTCTCATGGTACACCAATTACTGGAAGAGCAAAGCAAGAAAATGTAAGTCCAGAGGTAATAGCCAAAAGATACCATGAAGCATTTGTAAAGAGCTTTGGTGCAATGGATTTTGAGTATGATATGTATACTGCAACATTTACAGAAGAACATAAAAAAATTGTACAAGAATATTTCTTAAAACTTATAAAAAATGGATATATTTATGAAAAAACAATACAGCAAGATTATTGTGAAAAATGTGGTAAATTCCTTTCAGATAGAGAGATTGTAGGAAAATGTCCAAAATGTGGAGGAGAAGCCACAGGAGAACAATGCGATAGTTGTTTAACAACTTTAAATGCAGATGAAGTTCAAGATAAACATTGTAAAGAGTGTGGGTCAGAGACTGTATTAAGAGATAACAAACATTTATACTTTAAGTTATCAGCATTTCAAAAACAAATAGAAGATTTAATAAATAGTAGCGAAAATACTTGGAGAAAACAAGCAGTTGGAGAATCAAGAAAATTTTTGCATAATGGATTAATAGATAGAGCCGCAACAAGACAATTAGATTGGGGAATAGAAATTCCAGTAAAAGGATATGAAGATAAAAGAATATATGTATGGTTTGAAGCAGTTCTTGGATACTTAACAACAGCTAAAAGAGTAGCAGAGCAAAGAGGAATAGACTTTGAAAAATTCATGAGTAAAGATAATCCAAATTTATCAACATACTATGTTCATGGAAAAGATAATATTCCATTTCATACAATCATATTCCCAGCACTTATGTTAGGAATAGGAAATGGATATCAGCTACCTAAATATATAGTATCAAGTGGATATGTAAATATGAATGATACTAAAATGTCAAAGAGTAAAGGAAACTTAATAACAGTCGATGAATTAGTTCAAAAATATGATACTGATAGCATAAGATATTTTATGATATCAAATGGACCAGAAAAGAAAGATATGAATTTTACAGAAGAGCTTTTTGCTCAAGCACATAACAAATTCCTAGTTGGAATGTTAGGTAATTTTGTAAATAGAAACTTTTCATTTATAAATAAGAAATTTGATGGAATAATAAAAGAGGAAAAAGTTGATGAAAAAATAGTAGAAATGACAGAGAAACTTTATAAAAAAGTTGGAATATTAATTGAACAAGCAGAACTTAAATCAGCAATAGATGAAATATTTGAATATATTGGATATGCAAATAAATATTATGATGAAAAAGAACCATGGAAACAATGCAAAGAAAATATAGAAGAGTTTAACAATACAACATATACTTGTGCATATATAATTGCAAATATATCTAATTTAATAGCTCCATTTATGCCAAAGACATCATTAAAGATAAAGAGAATGTTAAGCTTACCAGAATTTAAGTGGGAACCTATTACAATAAAGGGAGATATAAAAATAAACGAACTAGAATTATTATTTAACAGAATAGAATTAGAGTAGAGTTAATAATCTAGCTACATACAAATAATGTGGCTAGATTGTTTTCTATGAACAGGAGGATAGACATTATGGAGGAGAAAAAACTAGTAAAAAAACAATTGATAAAAAATATGATATATACATTTACAGTTTTTACTATACTTGTATTAATCTTTGATTTACTTATATATAATAGAGCAGAACAATTATTATATAAAGAAATAGATACTGAACTAGAAAGTTTCGCAAATGTACAAGAATTAAATAATAGAATAATATTGTTAAATCCAAGAATAATTTATATTATTAGAGATACTAACGGTGAAATAATAAATGCTGAAAGCATTGGAAGATTGTATGATGATTATATATATAATATAAAGTTTGATAGTACAAAATTAAATGAAATATATTCAATAAGTGTAAATTCAAAATATAATTATAGAGGGATAACAGTGCAAGCGTATACAATTTCAAATCAATTATGTTATATTCAACTCCTTGCAAATGTTGATGGAGAGATTGAAAGTTTAACAATTCTAAAAAATAGGTTAATTAGTATGAGTACAATAATAATTGTAACTTCAATAATTGCAAGTTATCTTTTATCTAAAAGAACGCTTAAGCCTATATTTCAAGCATGGGAAAGGCAAACTGAATTTGTACAAAATGCAGCACATGAATTAAGAACTCCTTTGACAATAATTCAAGCAAAACAGCAGTTACTACTAGAAGAACCAGAAAGCAAGATAATAGATAAATCGGAAGATATAAGTTTAACAATAAATGAAACAAGAAGGCTAACAAAGCTTGTAAAAGAATTAATGATTTTAGCAATGGCAGATTCAAATCAGTTACAGATAAAAAAAGAAACAAAGAATATTGATGATGTAATAAAAGAAGTATCAACACCATATATGGAGTATGCAAAAATGCAAAATAAAGAATTAACAATAGAATTAAATTGTAACAAAGAATTAAATATAGATGTTAATAAAATTACACAATTAATGGTAATATTATTAGATAATGCAATAAAATATACTAAAGAGGGAGAAAAAATAAAAGTACAAACAAATTGTAAAGAAGGAAAATGCATAATAGAGATTGCAGATGAAGGAATAGGAATAAGTGAAGAACAAAAAAAACATATTTTCGATAGATTTTATAGAGCAGATAAGGCAAGAACTAGAGAAACAGGTGGAACAGGTTTAGGTCTTGCAATAGCACAAACAATAGTAAAGGCTCATGGAGGAACAATAAAAGTATATAATAATGAACCAAAAGGAACAAAATTTGTAGTAAAAATTGGATAAATCTAAAACCAGTAATATATTTGTTGTAAATATATTACTGGTTTTGATTATACAACTATTTATAAATTAGTTTAAAATTTTTTTACCAACCTCAAAAACAGTTCCTGCTCCTATTGTTAAAACTATGTCGTGAGGACATGCATGACCTCTTACATAATTTGCTATGGCATCAAAATCAGATATGTAAATAGCATTTTTTCCTAAATCATTAATTCTATTTACTAAATCTTTTGAAGAAATGTTATATGTATTTTGTTCACGAGCAGCATAAATATCTGTAACAATTATATTATCAAATTCTAATAAGGCTTCTGCGAAATCTGTTAATAATTCTTTTGTTCTACTATATGTATGAGGCTGAAATACAACCCAAGATTGACGATAAGATTTATTTTTCATAGCTTTAGCAGTAGCATAAATTTCACTAGGATGATGAGCATAATCATCATAAACATCTATATTACTATATGTTCCTATATATTCAAATCTACGATTTGCACCGTTAAATTTTGCCAAAACTGTTTTTAGCAATTGTTTAGCAATTCCATAATATGTACACATAGCAATACAAGCAAGAGCATTATAAACATTATGAAGACCAGGTATAGATAATTTAAATTCTCCAAAGTATGAATTATTTCTATAAACATCAAATTTTGGAAAACCATTTTTATCATAAACTATATTTCGTCCAACAAAATTTGCCTTATCATTTCTTATTCCAAAAGTTATAACTTTGGCACGAGTATGTTTTCTTAATTCTAAACAGTCTGGATCATCTCCATTTGTAACTAAGATGCCATCTTTTGGAAGGAGATTAACATATTTTGCAAATGCATTTTTTATATTATCAAAAGTTTTAAAATAATCTAAATGGTCATTATCAATATTAGTTACAACAGCACTCTGAGGACTAAATTTTAAGAAACTTTCTACATATTCGCAAGCTTCTAATATAAAGAAATCGCTATTACCAACTTTATAATTTCCATCTATATCTTTAAGGATTGCTCCAACTTGAATACTAGGATCCAAGTTAGCTTCTAAGAAACATAATGCTATCATAGAGGTTGTAGTTGTTTTACCATGTGTTCCAGATATACAAATAGTATTATCATAAATTCTTGTAAGAAAACCAACAAAATCAGCTCGTTCTACAATTGGTATGTTGTTAGTTCTAGCACAAACAAGTTCTGGATCATCATGCTTAATAGCAGCAGAATATATAACAAAATCAGCCTTTTCTACTAAATTTGTATTATGACCAATTGAAACAAAGATTCCATGTGAAGATAACCTTTCAGTGATAGAACTTTTAGTACAATCTGAACCTGTAACAAAAATTCCCCAGTTATGTAGAATTTCTGCAATGCCACTCATACTTATACCACCGATGCCAATTAGGTGTATATGTTTATATTGTTTTAAATTTTCGATATTACTTAAATCCATTGAATCACACTAACCTTTCATTTATAAGACATATAGATTATATACTGTAAATTCAAAAAATTCAATATATTATGTAAAAATAATATATGTTTTCTATTGCAAATTAGTTACATTAAATGATATAATATGAAAAACAAATGTAGAAAGATATATTTGAGAGGAATGGTAACAAAATGAAAAATGCCGAAATTATAAATATGTTAAACGAGGTAGATAAATATCTAAATAGAAATTTAAATAGAAATTTTAAAGTAAAAAATACTGATGACATAGGTGTAAGAATTTATATTCGTACTATGAATATGATAGGTAATGAATTAAGAACCAAAAGAGTAGGTGCTAGTATAAGAAATAGATATATGCAGACAATGAATGCACTTTTATATGCAACTGATAGAGGAAGATTAGATCAAAATAACAGATATTTTTACTGGCTAGTAAACATGGATAAACCACAACTATTATATAAACAACTGTTTTATGAAGTAGCTACAGGGCATATGTCTAATTATCAATTATCATATTTAAAAGAAAATCTTCCAAAGGATCTTCCAAATAGAGAAGAATTATTGCATAATATACAAAATATCCAAAAAGAATATGATGAATTTCTTGAACAAGATAATGTAAAAGGTAGAAGAACAGAGAAAGCGTTAACTGTAATAAAAAATAATCCAATTATGGATATTGTTAAATTTTTTAAAAAGGTATTTGCAAATCGAAAAGAAAAGAGAGGTTTAGAATCATCTAATAATTACAATATAAATGGTAATAATAAAGTAAATAACTCTAATAGACACGAAGAATATTGTAACCAATTAAAAGATAATAGAAATTACAGCAAACATCATCAAACAGAAAATAGAACCTATCCAGAACAAGTTATTGCTGTTAGTGATTTACATGGAAATATGGAAAAATGGGAAGCAGTAAAAAATTATATGCAAACAAATCCTAATATGAAACTTTTAATATTAGGAGATGCATTGGATAGAGGAGATAGTGGGTTACAGATATTATTACAAATAAAAGAATTATGCGACCAAGGAAAAGCAGAATATTTACCAGGAAACCATGATATTTTTGCATATAATTATGTAAAAGGAAATGAAATTTTATCAAGAATACCAGATAATGAAAAAGCACAAAATCAAGATATAATAAGTATAGTAGGACGAGCTACAGGAAACCTATTAGGAAACGGCGGAGAAAATACAATAAAAGGATTAGATGAATTTAACAAGATAGTAAATGAAGAAATAAGAAATAGAAACATACAAAATAAAATTACAAAAAAAGAATTAATTGATTGGCTAGGAAAACAACCAATACAAAAGAAAACCACTATAAGTGGAACAAAATATGCTTTAGCACATGCATATTTTGATGATGAATTATATAATCAAGACCCAAGTTTTAACTTAGAGAAAGCATTAAAGATGAAAATAAAAGGAGATAATACTACATTGTTAAATAAATTTGAAACTGTAATGTGGTATAGAAAAGAAGATGATAGAACACATTATGCACCAGTTAAATTTCCAGATGGTTGTGTAATGGTAGTTGGACATACTAGACAACCAGAAGGAGTAAATGTTAAGAACTTTTCAAATAATAATAAATATGAACCAATGATATATATTGATACTGGTAATTCAATATATTCTGCATTTGACCTTACAAATGGTCGAGTTACGGATTTAGAGAATACTCAGTATGATAATAGTAGATAAAATTTTAAAAAATTTAGCACTTTCTATTGACAATTGCTAAAAAAAGATGTATTATATTAGCAGTCCAAATAAAGGACTGCTAATTTTGAGGTGAAAACATGTTAAATAGTAGAGAAAGACAGGTTTTACAAGCCATAATTGAAGAGTATATAAATACAGCAGAGCCAGTTAGTTCAGGTAGTATCGTATCAAGATACAACTTAGAATATAGTAGTGCAACAATTAGAAATGATATGGCAGAATTAGAAAAACAAGGATATATAGAAAAAACTCATACATCATCAGGAAGAATTCCATCAGCAAAAGGCTACAGATTTTATGTTGATGAATTATTAAATGATGAAAATATAAGTTTAGATGAGATACAATATATAAAATCTCAATTAGAAACAAAAGTTGATGAAATAGAGGAATTAACAAAAATTGCAACAAACACAATTTCAGAAATAACTCACTATACGACTGTAGCTATTGGACCAGATGCAAGTAACAATATAATTTCAGATGTTAAGTTTATATCATTAGGAAATAGAATTTTAATGGCAGTAGTTCTTACAGAAAATGGAGCTATAAAAGAAACAATTATCAAATATGATGAAGACATTTCAGAAAGCCAAATAGAAAGTTTAAATTATCTATTTAATAATAAATTAAAAGGTAAACCATTAACAAAAATAGATAAACCTATGGAGGAATATATTATTTCTTCTATGGAAGATCAAATACATGTAATAAAACCTATAATTAACCAAATGAATAAATCTTTAGAACAAACAGATCATATATATTTAGAGGGTGCAAATAATGTATTTGACTTTCCTGAATTTAAAAAAATTGATACAGCTAAAAATTTCCTAAATATAATAGACACAAAAGAACAAGTGATGGAAATACTAAATTCAGGATTAGCAAAAGATATAAACATATATATTGGAGAAGAAAATGAAAAAGAAGAATTAAAGGACTTAAGTATAGTAACATTTAGACATACAGTGGGAAATAAGGATTTTGGAACAATTGGAATAATAGGACCAAAGAGAATGGATTATTCAAAGGTTATTTCTGTAATGAAATATATTAGTAAAAAGCTCAATGAAAAATTAGATGATAAATAAAGCATATGAGGAAACTTTAGGTTATACCTCTATTAATATGAGAAAGGATGGATAAGAAAATGTCAGAAGAGAAAAATAATCAAGAAGTAGAAGAAAAAGAAGAAAAGACAGAAGAAATTGAACTATCAAAAACAGAGCAAGAATTAGAAGAAACAGTAGATAGATTAAAAAGAGTAATGGCAGAATTTGAAAATTATAAAAAAAGAAATACTAAGGAAAGGGAAAGCTTATATAATTCATTATTAGCAGATATAATAGCAAGTTTTTTACCTGTATTAGATAACCTAGAAAAAGCAGCAACAACTGAGACAAAAGATGAAAAAATGAAACAAGGAATAGAATTGGTTGTTAAACAAATTCAAGATATATTTGCAAAGTTTGGTGTAGAAACAATAGAAACAGTAGGTAAACCATTTGATCCAGAATTTCACGAAGCAGTAAGTAGTGTTCAAGATGAAACTTTAGGAGAAAAAATTGTCAAAGAAGAATTTAGAAAAGGATATAAAATTGGACTTAAGGTTATACGCCATGCTATGGTTATCGTAGCAAATTAACATGAAATAGTTATTAATTTTAAAAATATATAAATTTTAAGGAGGATGACATATATGTCAAAAATAATTGGTATCGATTTAGGTACAACAAACTCATGTGTAGCAGTTATGGAAGGTGGGGAAGCTGTTGTTATTCCAAATCCAGAAGGAAATAGAACAACACCATCTGTAGTTGCATTTTCAAAAAATGGTGAAAGATTAGTAGGACAAATTGCAAAACGTCAAGCCGTTACTAATCCAGATCACACAGTTATCTCTATAAAAAGAGATATGGGAACAAACAAAAAGGTTAGGATTGAGGGAGATGAATTTTCTCCACAAGAAATTTCAGCAATGATTTTACAAAAATTAAAAACTGATGCAGAAAATTATTTGGGACAAAAAGTTACACAAGCAGTTATTACAGTTCCAGCATATTTTAGTGACTCTCAAAGACAAGCAACAAAAGATGCTGGTAAGATAGCAGGACTAGATGTTCTAAGAATTATAAATGAACCAACAGCAGCAGCTTTAGCTTATGGAATGGATAAAGAAGATAAAGACCAAAAAATAATGGTATACGACTTAGGTGGAGGAACATTTGATGTTTCAATACTAGATATTGGTGATGGAGTATTCGAGGTTTTAGCTACAAGTGGAAATAACAGACTAGGTGGAGATGA
>CANQXC010000032.1 GCA_947627785.1 uncultured Clostridia bacterium
GTGTGCAAAATAACTATATATTAGCAATAATACTCTTAAGTTTATCAGGTATCACAGATATTTTAGATGGAGCTATTGCAAGAAAATTCAATTTAATAACAGATTTTGGAAAATTAATGGATCCATTAGCAGATAAGGCTACACAAATAAGTTTATTAACAACATTATTTGTAAAAGGTATAATACCTATATGGATATTAGCAATAGTAGTTTTAAAAGAATTTTGTATGGTATCTGGAGCATCCTTCCTATATGGGAAAGAACTTGTTGTATCAAGCAAATGGTATGGAAAATTAGCAACAGTATTGTTTTATGTAGCAATGGTAGTATCATTGTTATTGGAGCAAATAGAACCTATTATAGAAAAAGATGTAACCCCAATAATGAAAGCTAACAATATAATTTATTATCTGGCGGTAATTACAACAATTGTATCATTAATAATGTACATAAAAGCATTTTATATACAAGGATATCTTAAGAAAAATAATGGCTAGAAGAGAGAGCGATTAATAATCGCTCTTTATTTTTTTACACAATATGTAAACTTGCACAAACCAAAAAAATGTAATATATTATATGAAAAGTAAATATCTGAAAAGAAAGGATGGTTTTATATGAAGATAGGTATAGATATAGGTGGAAGTCATGTAGGAATTGGTCTGATAGACCAAAGAGGTAGCATTATAGTAAAAGAAGAACAAGATTTATGCAATGATTTGCAAGAGGAAAATTATAGTCAAAAGCTTGTTGAAACAATAATTGAATTAATAACAAAAATACTTGAAAAGAAGCAAATAGACATAAAAGAAATAAGTTTAATTGGAATTGCTATACCAGGAACAGTATCAAATACACACATAATAAAAGCAGATAATTTACATATAAAAGATTTTAATATAGTATCAGAAATTAATAAATATTTTAACATACCAATAGTATTAAGAAATGATGCAAAATGTGCAGCAATTGCAGAAAAAGAGTATGGGGCACTAAAGAAATATGATGATGTAGTATTTCTTACAATAGGAACAGGAATAGGAGGAGCAGTTTATTTAGGTGGAAAATTATTAAAGCCTAGTAAATTTGAGGGTTTTGAAATAGGACATATGGTAATAAAAAAAGATGGATTACAATGTAACTGTGGAAGAAAAGGTTGTTTTGAGAAATACGCATCAATGAAAGCATTAAAGGATAAATTACAAAAAGAATTTAAAAATGAAAAATTAACAGGTGAAGAAATAAAAGAATTATTAAATCATAACAATAATGAAAGAGTAGAAAAAATACTAGATGAATATATAGAAAATTTAAGTATAGGTATTGCAAACCTAATAAACATATTTGAGCCACAAACAATTTCAATAGGTGGAAGTTTTGTATATTTTAAAGATATCCTATTAAATAGATTAGAAAAAAAATTAGGCGATAAAAATATGTTATTTAATAATCAGGAACCTCCTAAAATAATTACTGCTAAATTAAAAAATAATGCGGGAATAATTGGGTCAGTTATAGAATATAAAGATTAAGTTTGGTTAATACTTAAATTAATACTAAACAAATAAGATATAATTTAAGATTTGTATAATAAAGACCGCCAAATCTCTAGCGTTTGCTAGTTTATATAAAATGGTTAATTTTGTTATGAAAAGTTTTAAGAAAGGAACGATAAATAAAATGTTGTGTGATAATTGTGGAAAAAACGAGGCAGAAATAAAACTTACACAAATAATAAATGGCAGAAAAACAGAAATGATGCTATGTAGAGAATGTGCAAATGAAATGGGAATAGCAGATTTAGAAATTGAAATGCCAATAGATATATCTAATTTTTTAGGAGATTATGTATTAGAGGATGAAAATGAAGAATTTTTACCATTTAATATAAATAATGAGTTAAGATGTAAAAAATGTAATATGTCATATAATGAGTTTTTGAGTAATGGAAAATTTGGTTGTGAAGAATGTTATAAAACTTTTGGAAATAAAATAGATATAATGTTAAAACGTATGCAAGGAACAGATAGATATTTAGACAAAAAAGCGAATAATAAAGAAGGAAATAGAATAGAAGAAATTAAGAATGAGAATGTAGAAGAAAAAACAAATAGTAAGCTAGAAAAATTGCAAATAGAATTAAAAGAGGCAATAAAAGAAGAAAGATACGAGGATGCTGCAAAAATAAGAGATGAAATAAGAAAGGAAGGATTACAATAAATGTCAAATTGGTATTTTGAAACTACAAATGAAGATACAGTTATAAGCACAAGAGTTAGAATAGCAAGAAACATATCTGGATTACCATTTATAAGTAAAATGAATGATGAGCAAGCACTTAATGTTATAAAAATTGTAGAAGAGGCTATTCAAAATACAAATTATGGATTAAAAGTAATGCTTTTAAAAGATATGGATGATATAACAAAATTATCTTTAGTAGAAAAACATATAATAAGTCCAGAATTTGCATTAAATAAAAATGAAATAGGTGCAATAGCAATAAATCAAGAAGAAAATATATGTATAATGATAAATGAAGAAGACCATTTAAGAATACAAACATTTTCTGCTGGTCTAAATTTGGAAAGTACATTGTCATTAGCAAGGGAAATAGAAGAAACATTAAATAAAAATGTAAATTACGCATATGATGAAAAATATGGATTTTTAACAAGTTGCCCAACAAATGTTGGAACAGCATTAAGAGCATCTGTAATGGTACATTTACCAGCATTAACAAAAACATATAATATAGAAAAAGTATTAAATGCAGTAAATGGATTTGGAATGAACATAAGGGGAATATATGGGGAAGGAACAAATTCAAAAGGAAATCTATATCAAATTTCTAATAAACAAACATTGGGAATAACAGCAAACGAAACAATAAAAAATTTAAAAGCAATAACAGATAGAATTATAGAACAAGAAAAGCTTGCAAGACAAATTTTAACGAAAAAACCAATAGAATTGGAAGATGAAATATATAGAGCATATGGTTTACTTACAAACTGTAGAAAAATATCTTCTGATGAATGTAGTATTTTACTTTCAGAAATACGTTTAGGAATAGAACTTGGAATAATAAAAGAAATAAAAGAATCAACCTTAAATAAAATTGAAGTTTATACAAAACCAGCAAATTTACAAAAGCAGATTGGACAAGTGTTTGGAGGATACGAAAGAGATGTAAAAAGAGCAGAAATTATAAAACAAATTATTAATGAATAAAATTTAATACTATAATCTAGAAATTCAATATAATGAAAAAATTATTATGTTAAAAAATAATTATTGCGATATCTAAATTAGCATAGCAAATTAAGTTTAAAAAAGTATAAATCTAAAAGCTAATACTTTTTAATGAAGTCAGGAAAGGAAGGATTTTTTAATGACATATAAATTTACAAAAAAGGCAGAAAAGGCAGTTGAAATTGCAGAAGAAATAGCAGTAGAGTTAGGACATAATTATGTAGGTACAGAACATATATTATATGGTCTTGTTAAAGAAAAAACAGGAATTGCAAGTAAAGTTTTGGAAAATCAAAATATTACACCAGAAGCGGTTATAGAAAAGATAGAAGAATTAGTAGGAATAGGAGAAAATCAAAATACTGGGACAATAGGCTTAACTCCTAGAACAAAAAGGGTAATAGAAAATGCTTTTAGAGAAGCAAGAAGATTAAATTCCGAATATATAGGAACAGAGCATATATTAATAGGAATAATGAGAGAAGCCGATAGTGTGGCAGTAAGAATAATGCTTGAATTAAAATTGGATCCTCAAAAATTATATAATGAAATAATAAAAGTAATAAATGAATATGAGTCACCAGAACAAAATGGAATGGAACAAGAAAAAGCAAATAAAAATAGCTATAATGCAACACCAACACTAAATCAGTTTGGAAATGATTTAAGTAAATTAGCAAGAGAAGGAAAGTTAGATCCTGTAATTGGAAGAAAAAATGAAATAGAAAGAATAATACAAATATTATCAAGAAGAACAAAAAATAATCCATGTTTAATAGGAGAACCAGGTGTTGGAAAAACAGCAGTTATTGAAGGTCTAGCGCAAGAAATTGCATCAGGAGAGGTCCCAGAGAACCTAAAGAATAAAAGAGTTGTAACATTAGATATATCAGGAATGGTAGCAGGGGCAAAATATAGAGGGGATTTTGAAGAAAGAATAAAAAAAGCATTAAAGGAAGTAAAAAAGGCAGGAGATGTAATAATATTTATAGATGAAATTCATACAATAGTAGGAGCAGGTGCAGCAGAAGGAGCAATAGATGCAGCCAATATTCTAAAGCCATTACTTGCAAGAGGTGAGATACAATTAATAGGAGCAACTACTTTAAATGAATATAGAAAATATATAGAAAAAGATAGTGCTTTAGAGAGAAGATTTCAACCAATTAATGTGGCAGAACCAAGTGAAGAAGATACAATACAGATTTTAAAAGGCTTAAGAGATAAATACGAAGCACATCATAATGTAAAAATAACAGATGAAGCAATAATTGCAGCAACAAAATTATCAGCAAGATATATAAATGATAGATTCTTGCCAGATAAAGCAATAGACTTAATAGATGAAGCATCATCAAAAGCAAAATTAAAAACATATACAGAACCAACAAGTCTAAAGGAGAAAGAAGATAAAATACAGAAATTAACAGCGGAAAAAGAAGAAGCAATTGCAACTCAAAACTTTGAAAAAGCTGCAGAATTAAGAGACTTAGAAAGAAAAGAAAAAGAGGAATTAGAAAAAGAAAAGCAAAAATGGAAAGATAAAACAATAAAAAGTGTAAGGCAAATTACAGAAGAGGATATTGCAGAAGTAATAAGTAACTGGACTGGAATACCAGCTAAAAAAATATCACAAGATGAAAACGAAAGATTAAGAAATTTGGAAAAAGTATTACATGAAAGAGTAATAGGTCAAAATGAAGCAGTAAATGCAGTTGCAAAGGCAATAAAAAGAAGCAGAGTAGGTTTGCAAGATCCAAATAGACCGATAGGTTCATTTATGTTCCTAGGACCAACAGGAGTTGGAAAAACAGAGCTTTCAAAAGCACTTGCAGAAAGTCTATTTGGTGATGAAAACTCAATGATAAGAATAGATATGTCTGAATATATGGAGGCACATTCAACATCAAAAATGATAGGTTCACCTCCAGGTTATGTAGGATTTGATGAAGCAGGAGGATTGACAGAAAAAGTTAGAAGAAAGCCATATTCAGTAATACTATTTGATGAAGTGGAAAAAGCACACCCAGATGTATTAAATATGTTATTACAAATATTAGATGATGGAAGACTTACAGATTCTCATGGAAGAGTTGTAAACTTTAAAAATACAGTAATAATAATGACATCAAATATGGGAGCAAGGCTAATTACAGACAAAAAGACATTAGGTTTTGCAAGTACAGAAAGTAATGAAGAATCTAAAGAGTATGAAACAACTAAAAAAGAGGTATTAGCAGAACTAAAAAAACAATTTAGACCAGAATTTATAAATCGTGTAGACGAAATAATTGTATTCCATAAGCTAATACCAGAAGAAATAAAACAAATAGCAGATATTATGTTAAAGCAAATAACAAATAGACTAAAAGAACAAAACATAGAAATAACAGTAGAAGAAAGTGCCAAAGAATTAATTGTAAAAAAAGGAACAGATAGCACTTATGGAGCAAGACCATTAAGAAGGGCAATACAAACAATGATAGAGGATAAAATAGCAGAAGAAATAATAGATGGAAATTTAAAGAGTGGAGATAAAGCAAGGATAGTAGAAAAAGAAGAAAAAATAGTTGTGGAAAAATAGGTGAATAATGTGGAGAAAAACTAACTACTATAAAAAAGTTTGCCAAACTTAAAAGGCATTTATGTATTTATTAAGTTATATTATAAATATATAAATGCTGTGTTTGGCTAATTTTTTTGTAAACGGATAATTATGATGAAATTATAGAATTAAGAGAATTTATATAAATCAATTGCAAAAACAAAAAAACTATGATATAAAATAGTAAAAGAGGAAAAGTATATGACTGTAGAAGAATTAGAAAAAAATTTAAAAACAGGTCATTTGCAAAGTTTGTACCTGTTATATGGGGAAGAAGAATATCTATTAGAAAGTTGTGTAAAAAAAATAAAAAAACTATTTGGAGAACTAGTAAATGGAATAAACTACATACAAATAGATGAAAAAAATGTAAATTCATTAATAGATAACATACAAACACCTGCATTTGGGTACCCAAGAAAACTAATAATAGCAAAAGAAACAGGCTTATTTAAGAAAGAAGCAAGAGGAAAGAAAAAAACAGAAACTACAGTTAAAAAGAATACAAAACAAGAAACAATACAAGAAAAAATTGCAACATACATAAAAGAAAACATAAGTGATTTGCAAGACACAGTAACAATAATATTTATAGAAAAAGAAATAGGGAGTAACGAATTGCAAAAAACAATAAACGAGTTAGGAATTGTGTGTGATTTTGAAAAGCTAAAGCCAATACAAATATCAAAAAGAATTAAAGCAATTTGTAATGCATATAAAGTAACAATAGATGATAAAACAATGCAATATTTTATAGAAACATGTGGTACAAGTATGCTAGACTTGATAAATGAAATTAGGAAGCTAATAGAATATGTAGGAGAAAATGGAACTATTACAACTAAAGACATAGATAAACTATCAATAAGAGAGTTAGATAGTGTAATATTTGACTTAACAGATAATTTAGGACAGAAGAACATAGATAAGGCATTAACAACATTGCATGAACTTATATATAACAAAGAACCAATACAAAAAATACTAGTAACATTATATAATCACTTTAAAAAACTATATCTAATAATGCTTGCAGAAAAGTATAATGAAAATATAGCAGAAACATTAAATTTAAAGCCTAACCAAATGTTTCTAATAACAAAATATAAAAAGCAAGCTACATATTTTAAAAAGAGTGAATTAAGAGAAATACTGGAAAAACTGATAGACCTAGATTATAAGACAAAACAAGGATTAATAGATATAAATATAGGATTAGAAGCAATATTATGTATGATATGAGTGGAGGAAAGTAAAAATATGAGAATATTAAAAGATATGGAAATACCTAAACTAAAATTTCCAAAAATAAAAATGGACAAGGTTGAACAAATAAAAAAAGAAGATATTGAAAAAGCAAAAAAAGTAAAAGTAAGAAACACTCCATATGAACCAACAACATATAAAACAATAAAAGAGGTTTTTGAAAGAAGTACAAAACTATATAAAGATAAAGAATTTATACTAGAAAAATTTGAGAAAAAAGGTGAGTACAAAAAAATTACTTTTGGAAAATTTAGAGAGGACGTTATAAACTTAGGAACAGCATTGGAAAGTATTCCAAATCTAAAAGAAAAACGTGCAATTGTAATAGGTGAAAATACATATTATTGGTATGTATCATATATGTCTTTACTATGTTCGAGCTTTATAGCAGTACCAGTAGATAAAGAATTGCCAGAAAATGAAATTATAAATTTGGCAGGTAGGTCAAGAGCAGAAGTAATAATTTATTCAAAAAAGAAAAAAGATGTAATAGAAAAAATAAAAAGTAAACTAACCAATATAAAACTTTTTGTAGAGATGTATTCAGATGAAAAATTAGATGAAGAAACAAGAACAATTGGTATAGAAAATTTAATAAAACAAGGAAAAGAAAAAGTTGATAATAATGATGATAGCTTTATGAAAATTCCAATTGATCCAGAAGAATTTAAATTGTTAATATTCACATCTGGAACAACAGCAAATTCAAAAGGAGTTATGATATGCAATAGAAACTTAGCAGAAAATATAAATGCAGTATCTGCATATGTAAAACTATATCCAGAAGATAGATTCTTTTCAGTTTTGCCATTACACCATACATATGAATCAACAATAGGTTTCTTAGTTCCATTTGCAACAGGAAGTTCAATAGCAGTATGTGAGGGTTTGAAATACATAGTTCAAAACTTAAAAGAAACTCAGCCAACATTAATACTTGCAGTACCTTTATTAATAGAAAGTATATATAAGAAAATTAATAGCACCATAAAGAAAAGCCACAAAGAAGCATTGGTAAATTCAATGATACACATTACAAATGCATTAAGTGCAGTAAATATAGATATAAAAAGGAAAGTGTTTAAAGAAATACATGAAAATCTTGGTGGAAACTTAAGAATTATTGTATCAGCAGCAGCTCCAATAGATGAAAAAGTAGGAAAATGGCTACAAGATATAGGTATGTTATTCTTACAAGGTTATGGATTAACAGAAACAGCACCAATTTCTGCATTAACACCAGAATATGAACCAACTGTAGGTTCAGTTGGAAAATCTGTAATATGTGCAGAGATAAAAATAGATAATCCGGATGAAAAAGGTGAGGGTGAAATACTTATAAAAAGTACAACTCTAATGCTAGGATATTATGAAGATGAAGAAGCAACAAAAGAAGCAATTCAAGGTGAATGGTTCCATTCAGGAGACATAGGAAAAATGGATGATAAAGGCTTTGTATATATAACAGGAAGATGTAAAAATGTAATAGTTACACAAAATGGTAAAAACATATATCCAGAAGAAATAGAATTAAGTTTAGGAAAAATAAAAGAGATAAAAGAATGTATGGTATATGGAAAAGAAGATGAAGGAAAGGAATTAGTAATAACTGCAAGAGTAATTCCAAATAGAGAATATATCGAAGAAGAATATGGAAAAGATATAACAGATGAAGAAATTCATAAAATAATATGGAAACAAATAAAAGAAATAAATAAAACATTAACATCATACAAGGCAATAAAACAATTAGAAATTAAGAACACAGAATTTGTAAAAACAACAACAATGAAGATAAAAAGAAATGAAGAATTAAAAACAAAATAGAATTATTTAAAAAAACACAATAAGGAAGTCATTCTCTCAGTTGAAAGAATGACTTCCTTATTTCATTTTTGCTGCTTATACCTAACATCGGAGATAGGCTCGAATCTATTGCATTTTGTTACAACAAAAGATTCGGCACGTGTATTAATGGACTCATATCCATTAACAATAAAAGGATATTTTTCAATCCTTTTGGCATCAAGGATTTTTTCTATGATCCCACTTGAATGTTGGGATTCAGTAAGAAAACGATCTTGAATTTTGG